>JBAZYI010000001.1:0-56856 GCA_041659345.1 Candidatus Nanopelagicaceae bacterium
CACGCTCACCTGCGCGACGTGGAATCCAAGCAACCTTTGCACCAGTTTTATCAGCAAGAGCAACGACTGCCGAAAGTGCTCCGGTACTTTCGCAGGCACGCTCACCAACGAGAATCAGCGATTTACTGGTGAGCTCTTGGGTCGCGATAGCCGATGCCTCGGCGCCAGGTGCGACGCATACAAAATTCGCGTGCAATTTCTCATTGCCAAGGGAGAGCTTGCTCGCGATCGCGGTAACTTTCAATCCACGCTTGCGGGATTGCTTCTTTAACCGCAAGAAAACAATGGGCGACTCTTCTTCTGGTTCAAAGCCAACCAGAAGGATCGAATCAGCATGGTCGATATCCGCATAGGTAACCGATGACCCAACCACCTTTGAAGCGAGGAAGGATCGTTCCTCTTTCGAGGAAATTCGCGAACGAAAATCTATGTTGTTGGTTTGGAGAACGACTCGAGCAAATTTGCTGTAGCCGTAGGCATCTTCCAACGTTGCACGACCGCCAACGAGTACGCCAGCTTTCTTGCCGCTTAAACCTGCGACGATGGCGGCCATTGCTTCAGGCCAAGAAGCCACCTGAAGATCTCCCGCTTCGTCACGAATCATCGGCGATGTAAGACGATTGGCGGCTGTTGCGTACTTAAATGCCCACCGACCCTTGTCGCAGTTCCATTCTTCATTTACTTCTGCATCATCTCCAGCAAGTCGGCGCAGAGTCTTTCCGCGGCGAACATCCGTGCGAAGTGAGCAACCAGAGGCGCAGTGCTCGCAGGCGCTTGGCGTCGATACCAAATCAAATGGACGTGCGCGGAATCGGTAGGAAGCACCGGTAAGAGCACCCACTGGACAGATCTGCACGGTATTACCCGAAAAATAGGACTCAAAGGGCTGCTTCTCGTAGATACCTACTTGCTGAAGGGCGCCGCGTTCGTTCATCGTAATAAATGGATCCCCCGCTATTTGCTCGGAGAACCGAGTGCAACGGGCGCAGAGAATGCAACGTTCGCGATCTAACAGCACCTGAGAAGAAATGTTGATTGGCTTTTCAAATGTTCGTTTCTTACCTTCATAACGAGACTCAGCCCGGCCCGTGCTCATCGCCTGATTTTGAAGCGGACACTCACCGCCCTTGTCGCAGACTGGGCAATCGAGAGGGTGGTTGATGAGCAAAAACTCCATCACACCCTTCTGTGCCTTTTCGGCAACAGCTGAAGTTAATTGTGTCTTTACGATCATTCCTGGTTCTACTGGAATGGTGCATGACGCCTGTGGCTTTGGAAATGCACGGCCGTTGATTTCAATATCAACCAGACACTGCCGGCATGCCCCGACTGGATCCAAAAGTGGGTGGTCGCAGAAACGAGGAATCATGATTCCGAGTTTCTCGGCTGCGCGAATTACCAAAGTTCCCTTCGGTACGGTGACATCAAATCCATCTATGACGAGGGTGATCATGTCAACCACTTCAGTTCTTTGTTCAGTGGTTTGAGTCGTCATTACTATGCACCCGCTTTCGCACTGGCAAAGAGGGTGGAAGCGTGAGAATCAAATGGACAGCCTCCGTGAGTCAAGTGTGCAATGTATTCATCGCGGAAATGCTTGATAGAAGAGGTGATCGGGCTAGTTGCGCCATCACCTAAGGCGCAGAACGCGCGACCGAGAATGTTGTCGCAAATATCTAAAAGCTTGTCGAGATCTGCGGCGGTGCCTTTTCCGTTTTCAAGATCGCGAAGAATCTGCACCAACCACCATGTCCCTTCGCGGCATGGCGTGCACTTGCCGCATGACTCGTGCTTGTAGAACTCACTCCATCGAAGTACTGCGCGGACCACGCAAGTTGTCTCATCAAAAATCTGCAACGCCTTCGTTCCAAGCATCGAACCGGCTGCTGCGACACCCTCATAATCCAGGGGCGTGTCTAAATGATCGGAGGTGAAGATTGGCGTCGAAGATCCGCCAGGAGTCCAGAATTTAAGTTGGTGTCCGGCGCGAACTCCCCCTGACATCTCCAGGAGTTCGCGGAGCGTGATTCCAAGAGGCGCTTCAAACTGTCCGGGGTTGGTTACATGCCCAGAGAGAGAATAAAGAGTCATTCCCTTGCTTTTCTCTGTTCCCATGGCAGAGAACCACTCGGCGCCATTTGCAATAATCGCCGGAACCGATGAGATGGATTCGACGTTATTTACAACTGTTGGACGCGCATAAAGACCAGCGATTGCTGGGAATGGCGGACGAAGTCGTGGTTGACCACGGAATCCTTCGAGAGAATCTAGAAGGGCGGTTTCTTCGCCACAAATGTAAGCACCAGCCCCAACGTGAAGTACCAATTCCAACTCCACGCCGGTTCCAAAAATATTCTTTCCTAAATGACCGGCCGCGTATGCATCCTCGATTGCCTGCTGCACCCGGCGAACCACATGCGTTACTTCACCACGGACGTAGATGAAGGCACGCTTCGCGCGGATTGCGTATGAAGCAATAATGATGCCTTCCACAAGTACGTGTGGATTTGCGAGAAGAAGTGGCATGTCCTTGCACGTACCTGGCTCAGATTCATCTGCGTTTACAACCAAATAGTGGTCCTTGTTATCTCCTTGCGGAATGAAGCCCCACTTCATTCCAGTTGGGAAGCCCGCTCCGCCTCTTCCGCGAAGTCCTGAATCTTTGACCAGTTGAATAACCGCGTCCGGTTCCATTGCCAGAGCCTTTTCGGCGGACTTGTACCCGCCATGGCGCTTGTAGCCGGTCATGGTGAATGAATCTTTCTCATCCCAGTGCGCGGAGAGAACTGGCGTCAACGCTGTCATGCCTGTGCTCCCTTTTTGGAAATTTCAAGTCCTAATAAAGAAGGCGCTCCAGCTTGAACACCCTCATGTGCGCGCCCATCATTCAAACCAGCAAGCACTGCCGAATTCTCTTTCCATGTTGGCAGTTTGTTGGGCCCACGAGTCGGTGCTGGCGGGTTTCCTGCGCGAGCGCCATCAACCAGATCTTTGGCAGATTGAACGCTCTGGTTGTCGTAGAACTCCCAGTTGGCCATGACCACGGGTGCGTAATCGCAAGCGGCGTTACATTCAATATGTTCGAGTGAGACTTTTCCATCGGCGGTCACACCGTCATTTTCGATGCCCAGATGCTCTTTAAGACCTTCAAATATTGCATCTCCGCCCATGACTGCGCAGAGTGTGTTGGTGCAGACACCAACGTGATACTCACCCACAGGCTTACGCTTGTACTGAGTGTAAAAGGTTGCAACTGCCGAAACTTCGGCTGTTGTTAGATCAAGTTTGCCGGCAATTGTCTCGATTCCTTCACTTGTCACGTATCCATCTATCGATTGGACGTAATGCAGCAAAGGCATGATCGCCGACCGGGTTCGTGGATATCGACTGATAATTGAGTCCATGACTACGAGGTTTTCGCTGTTAAATGCCATTAGCGATCAACACCGCCCATCACGGGATCGATAGAAGCGACAGCGGCTACGACATCTGCAATCAAGCTTCCTTCGCACATCGCTGATGTTGCCTGAAGATTGTTGAATGATGGTTCACGGAAATGAACTCGATAAGGGCGAGTTCCGCCATCAGAAACTAAATGCACGCCAAGTTCTCCTCGCGGTGATTCGACTGCGGTGTATACCTGACCCGCCGGAACACGGAACCCTTCGGTCACCAATTTGAAATGGTGAATAAGGGATTCCATGGACGTGCCCATGATCTCGCGGATATGGTCAAGTGAATTACCCAATCCGTCCCCACCAAGGGCCAATTGAGATGGCCAAGCAATTTTCTTATCTGCAACCATGACAGGGGCACCAACAAGCGCCTCCAACTTATCGACACACTGTTCGATAATTCGAAGGGACTGCTCCAACTCATTCATCCGAATTAAGAAGCGGCCGTAAACATCGCATGTATTCGCCGTCACTACATCGAAGTCATAATTTTCGTAGCCAGAGTACGGTTGCATCTTGCGAAGGTCCCATGGCATGCCTGTGGAGCGAAGAACCGGTCCCGTGATACCCAGAGTTGTTGCGCCTGCGAGGTCAAGATAGCCGACTCCTTCGGTGCGCTTCATCCAAATTGTGTTGCCGATCAGAAGCTTGTCATTGTCTTTGAAATCGCGACGCAGTTCCTTGACCGTCTCGCGAACTTTCGTGAGCGCGTTGGGCGGAAGGTCCTGTGCCACCCCACCCGGGCGCACGTAGGCCATATTCATGCGAAGGCCAGCGATCAATTCAAAAACATCAAGTACTTTCTCGCGCTCTCTAAAACAGAAGATCATTGGTGACAATGCGCCGAGTTCAAGCGCTCCAGTTCCGAGGGCCACCATGTGAGAGGAAATTCGATTGAGCTCCATCATCATGACACGAATGACACTTGCGCGTTCTGGCACATCCTCTGTAATTCCAAGGAGTTTTTCAACTCCCAAGCAGTATGCAGTCTCATTAAAGAGCGGTGCTAGATAGTCCATGCGAGTAACGAAAGTGACGCCCTGCGTCCAGCTGCGATATTCAGCGTTCTTCTCTATACCAGTGTGGAGGTAGCCGACTCCGGCACGGAGTTCGGTAATTGTTTCACCTTCAAGTTCGAGGATAAGTCGAAGAACTCCGTGAGTTGACGGGTGCTGTGGTCCCATGTTGACCACGACGCGTTCTTCCTTTGTTGCTCCGATTTCAGTGACGAGCGAATCCCAATCACCGCCAGTGACAGAGAAGACGCGGCCTTCAGTAGTCTCGAGTGAGGATGCGTATGGATCCACGATAGAACCTGAAGCAGTACTCATCGATATGACCTTCGCTCATTCGGAGGTGGGATAGTCGCACCTTTGTACTCCACGGGAATTCCACCCAACGGATAATCCTTACGTTGCGGGTGTCCACGCCAATCATCTGGCATCAAGATACGAGTTAAGCCTGGATGACCATCGAAAATAATCCCGAACATGTCAAAAGTCTCGCGCTCGTTCCAGTTATTGCCGCCCCAAACTTCCACTAATGATGGAATGTGTGGATCGGACTCAGATACGGATACTTCGAGTCGAATACGGCGATTGTGTGTCATGGAAAGAAGTGGGTACACAGCATGAAGTTCGCGATTGGTCTGCGTCGGGTAGTGAACTCCACTGACTCCGAGACACATTTCAAAAAGTAGTTTGTTGCGCAGAATGAGAGCAACCTCTACCAATTTCTCGCGCTTTATATGCAGAGTAAGTTCACCGCGATAGACGACAACCTGCTCGATCGCATCTGCAAAATCTGGATACGCACGCTCTAAATCGTCAACGACGTCATCAAAATAAGAGCCGTAAGGTCGCTCGCTTGAACCCCACGATGCGGAGGCGCGTACCAAACCACCGTAACCTGAAGTATCACCAGTGTCTCCGGAGCCAAATGCCCCATGGCCTACAGACAGATTCTTCTCTTTTTTCACGCAAGCAAGCCCTTCAATTGATGAGTCGGCTTGGCAGCCATCGCTGCTGCTTCAACTTCTTGAATGATCTGCTGGCGATTTGAACCAAGCTTCTCATCAGAGATTTGCGCATGGAGTTTCAAAATCGCATCCATCAACATCTCTGGACGGGGCGGACAACCTGGAAGATAAATATCTACAGGAACAATATGGTCGACACCTTGAACAATGGCGTAGTTATTGAACATTCCACCAGAAGAAGCACATGCCCCCATCGCGATAACCCATTTTGGCGCAGCCATTTGATCATAAATCTGACGAAGAACAGGCGCCATCTTGTTGGAAACTCGGCCCGCAACAATCATGAGATCAGCCTGGCGTGGGGATGCTCTGAAAACTTCCATTCCAAAACGTGCGAGGTCGTATCGTCCACCGCCAGCGGCCATCATCTCGATCGCACAACATGCAAGTCCAAAAGTTGCCGGCCAGAGTGAGTTCTTGCGCATGTAACCGGCTAGTTTTTCAACGCTAGTTAAGAGAACTCCACTTGGCAATTTTTCTTCAAGACCCATTATTAATCCCACTCCAGTCCGCCGCGGCGCCAAACGTAGGCGTATGCAACAAATACGGTGGCGACGAAGATTCCCATCTCAACTAATCCAAAAAGCCCCAACTTGTCGAAAGTAACGGCCCAAGGATAGAGAAAAACAATTTCAATATCGAAAATAATAAAAAGCATTGCGGTCAAGAAGTACTTAACGGGAAAGCGTCCGCCTTCAGCTGCTTGCGGACTTGGTTCGATTCCGCATTCATACGCTGCTGATTTCGCACGGTTGTAACGCTTGGGGCCAGTGATGGATGTGACGATCACCGAGATTGCTGCAAAGCCAAAACCAATTGCTCCAATGACGAAGATTGGAATATATGGATTCGATGCAGTTGTCATAATGAATGAAATCCTAGGCGCGTCAGCGCCATACCTCTAATCACTTTGCCTTCACTGCCCTGTGAACTGCGACAACTCCGCCGGTGAGATTGGTCCATCCGACCTTTCCCCAGCCCGCATTCTCAATTCTGTGCGCCAGTGCACCCTGATCTGGCCAGGCTCTAATGGATTGAGCGAGGTAGGTATAGGCCTGCGGATTGCTTGAGGTCATTCGGGCGATAAAGGGCAGCGCCCGCATTAAATAATTGCGGTAGACGTACCTAAAGGGTCGCCAGACTGGGGAAGAAAATTCAACGACCACAAGCCGACCACCCGGTTTGGTGACTCTGAGCATCTCCCGCAGGGCTTTATCAATATCTGCCGTATTTCGAAGGCCGAAGGAGATGGTGACGAGATCGAAATCTCCATCCTCAAAGGGCAGATTCAGAGCATCGGCCTTGGTAAAAGGCAGGTCGGGGCGGGCTTTTCGCCCTGCCGCCAACATTCCCTCAGAAAAATCTGCCGGAATAACGTCGGCCCCGGCCCCGGCTAAGGGCTCGCTGGAAGACCCCGTCCCAGCAGCCAAATCTAGGATCCTCATCCCTGGCTTTGGGTCAATGATGGCCGTGGCTGCCTTCCGCCACGCCTTAGTCCGTCCCAGACTCAAGAGATCATTGACCAGGTCGTATCGCTTGGCCACGCCGTCAAACATTGCCGCGACCTCATCTGGGTCCTTATCAAGATTGGCGCGGGACATGTACTTATTCTCGTGCAGAGTAGGCTTCGCCCACAAATCAAAACATTTGTCACAGGCATTACCAGAGCTATCTGTGACCGACGTAAGGAGCCGTGATGTCTACGACCACCACTTTGCGAAGTGCGGTATTTCCTCGCTCAAGCGCCCTCAATAACGTACTCCTAGTAGCCGGCGGCACGCTTTTCCTCGCCCTCTTGGCTCAGATTGCGCTCCCTATCCCTGGCTCTCCTGTACCAGTTACTGGGCAAACACTTGGAGTACTCCTCATCGGAAGTAGCTATGGCTCGGTCCTAGGGCTCTCCACCATGCTCACTTATTTGCTCGTTGGACTAGCTGGCGCACCCGTTTTCGCCGATGGTGGACATGGTGTTGCGAGGCTCACCGGTGCCACGGGTGGGTATCTCATTGGAATGCTCGTCGCCTCACTTGTCGTTGGAGCTCTGGCCGGTCGTCGTTGGGATCAACGATTGAGCACTGCGCTACCCAGCATGCTGCTGGGCAACGCGATCATCTTCTCCATTGGCCTTATCTGGCTCCATTCCGTCATGGATAAGAGCTGGGGATGGACTATTTCTGCTGGATTTACACCCTTTATCCTCGGAGAGGTAATTAAAATCGCGATCGCGGGTACTTCGCTGCCTCTCGTCTGGCGATTCGTCCAGAGATAATTGCCGATGCCCCACCTGACACCTGTCACCACCGCGCGCCTCGGCGAGCACCTTCCACTCCTCGAACTCCTCCCGGACGCAGATCCCCTCACGTGGGTGCGGCGCGGAGAGGGGCTAGTCGGCTGGGGTGTTCATGCCAGTACCACCGTGAGTGGCCCAGAAAGGTTTCACCAGGCACGGCAGTGGTGGCATCAGGAACTCGAGAAATTGGCCGTCACGGACTCGGTCCACTTATCCGGCACTGGCCCCATCCTCTTCACTTCTTTCTCCTTCTCACCAGATGAAGAGTCCGTCCTCACAATCCCGAAAGTTGTTGTTGGTATGCGGGCAGGGCAGTCATGGATCACCTGGATTGGAGACGGTCCTCAGCCTGAACTTCTCGAGATGGCCGATTCTGCAGTTCCAGGAAATTATTCGTGGCGAAACGGCACGATCACCGTGGATGAATGGCAAGGCCAAGTCGCGAAAGCGATCGAGTCAATTCAATCAAAAACAATCGAAAAAGTCGTGCTTGCACGCGACTTAAATGGATCCACAACAGATCAGATCGATCCGCGCTCCATTTTGCGAAACTTGGCAGCGGAATATCCCGCTACGTGGTGCTTCTCAATCGCAGGACTAGTCGGCGCAACACCAGAACTCTTACTGCGCCTTAACCGTGCCATGGTCACGTCAAGAGTGTTAGCAGGGACGATCAGTCGAACTGGTGATGATGAAAAGGACTTGGCGCTCGCCGCATCTCTTGCGAGATCTTCCAAAGATCTCGACGAACATATGTACGCAGTTCGCTCCGTGGCAGAATCTTTAGCGCCGTTCTGCACATCAACAAACGTTCCAGACTCTCCCTTTGTTCTTCACCTTGCCAATGTCATGCATTTAGCAACTGATGTAACTGGAGCAATTTCTGAGTTCCCTCAACATGTGGACACATTTTCGATACTGGAAAAACTCCACCCCTCTGCTGCGGTTTGTGGAACCCCCACGGAAACGGCAACGAAGGCAATTGCCGAGTTAGAGGGTATGCCACGAGGTCGTTATGCCGGACCTGTTGGTTGGATCGATGCCCGAGGTGATGGCGAGTTGGGTATCGCGCTTCGCTGCGGCCAGATATCGCAAAACGAGATCAGACTATTTGCAGGATGTGGAATCGTCGCTGGATCAGATCCTCAACGTGAACTTGCGGAGAGCCAGGCAAAGTTTGCACCAATGATGAGTGCATTGGGAAACTACTAAAGCGAATTTATTTCTGTAATTAATTCTCGTAAAGTACGAGCATTCTCATCACGACTCGGAACATTTGCAATAACTACAGATATGCCAATGATCGGGCGTAATAGAGTTTCGTTTAACTGATCGATACTTGTAACAGTGGTCGTATCTAGGCCAAAAGAGGCGGCAATCGCTGCTAAATCAAGCCCGTGTGGGGTTCCAAATATCTCGTCAAATCCTGGGACACCATTTTGAGGAAGCGTAGAGAAGATTCCGCCGCCGTCATTGTTCACTATGACAAGGCGCATGTTTGTACGCGCCTGACCCATTGGACCCACCAATCCCGTGATGTCATGCAGAAAGGAGAGATCTCCCAGTAGCGCAACCGTGGATTCACGCTGACTGGCTATGCCGAGAGCCGTGGAAATATTTCCATCTATTCCAGCAAGTCCACGATTGGCGAAAGTTTCAACACCGGTTCGCGGAGAGGCAAAGCCCTCGAGATCCCTAATAGGTCGCGATGATGAAACGAAGAGAGTGGTGCCCGGCACTAATTTTGCACCAATGGTCTTCGCAATGTTCTGTTCTGACCACTCCGGCAATATTAGAAGTAGCGCTTCGATTTTCTCGCCATAGGAACTCCACATCGTTTCCCACGTCGAATCCCGCTCAAATCTCTTCTCGACCTTTGGCAAGGAGAAAAAAACTTGCGTCGCATTTCGTTTTACGTCAATTCTCTCAGCTCTCGGATCGACTACAAACTCCTGACCCGCTGATTTCACAAGCGCATTGATTGATCGTGAAAGCGTCGTTCGACCAACAACAATTGCAATTTCGGGACGCAAGAGTTCTCTAATCCCTGGCGATGCTAAGAAGAGTGAGACGTGAGGGATCGCACTCGAGAATGAGAGAGGATCTTCAACAATAAGTGGCCAGCCAATACTGCGAGCGAACTGCTCAATTTCCTCAACACCTAGTCCAGCTCGGTCATGACCCACAACAATCACTCCACGCGAATGCGAAAGCTTCAAAACTTCGGATTTAGTTAGCTCCCCCTTTATCCAATCTCCTGGCTCCGCTCCCGCTAACCAATCGCTTTCATCATCGGGCAATAAGGGTTCGTCCAATTGAACGTTGAGGTGAACGGGACCATGATGCAAATTGGAAATCACTTCAACCAATTGCGAATGAGAATCTGCAATGTCGGCCGAGAACGAGACCGCAGTACCGAAAATTCCCGCTTGGAGCGTCGTCTGATTGGCACCAGTCTGCCGAAGATAAGCCGGGCGGTCAGCTGATATGACGAGCAGTGGGATTTGAGAGTGATGCGCTTCTAAGACTGCCGGATGGTAGTTGGCCACTGCTGTTCCACTTGTGCACAGAATCGCAACGGGGCGTTTTGATGCTTTTGCAATTCCAAGGGCTAGAAAACCAGCCGTTCGTTCGTCAATTCGTATGTGTAAATTGAGTAGGCCGCTTTGCTGGGCCGAGAAGAGAGCGATCGAGATAGGAGCGTTGCGTGATCCAGGTGAGAGAACCACGTCGGTGATTCCAGCTTCAATGATCTGACGCACTATTCCCCGAGCGAGTTGCGTCGATGCATTCACCAATGCCACCCCTCTGAAGCAACCCACCGCGAGGCACCAGCATCCCATGTCTGGCGAATTCGATCACGCCACCAGTTGAGGCGATCTGAAGAAACTTCGTGGACTTTCATTGCTGAAGCACTAGGAACGACTCTTTGAACTTCTATCTTTCCATTCGTTATCGGCAATACGCCAATATCGTCTACTAGTAATTGTCCCGTTCCTAATCCGCAGGCAAAATCAAGATGCGGAAGGGCTGCAGCAAGTTTCAATCCGTATGAAATTCCCACCGCTGAATCAAGTGCGCTGGACACAACAACGGGCAGGTTATGAGCACTCGCAATTTCCAAAGACCTTTTAATCCCCCCAAGTGGGGCGACTTTCAAGATCAGAATATCTACCGCGCCATTCAAGTCGATACTCAAGGGGCTCGAAGATTTTCGAACGATTTCATCTCCGGCTACCAATACCGGAACATCCAGCTTCTTTTTGAGCGCACGAAGTTCTTCGATAGTCGTGCAAGGTTGTTCGACATACTCAATATTGCCCCCGGCTCGGATAGCTCGCAGGGCAATCAATGCCTGCGCAACTGTCCACGAACCGTTGACATCAACCCGAATTCTAGCTTCAGGCAATATTTCTCTCACGGTTGCGATGCGGGTGAGGTCTTCTTGGAGTCGATTGCCGACCTTGATTTTCACTGTTTTACAGCCCGAAAACCACGAGAGAATCGTCGAGATCTCCTCTCGACCGTTGACTGCGGGCAATGTTGCGTTGATATCAATTTCAGCACGGATTGCCTTCGGTGCTACGACAAGGGCCGCTTCAATTCCGCTTACCAACCACGGGACACACTCACGAGGACCGTATTCAAGGAACGGCGAAAATTCTCCCCATCCCTGCGGGCCTTCAAATAAGGCAATCTCACGATGTTCTACAGAGCGGAAATTCGTCTTTGTCGAAACCGAGATGACACGCAAGGATTTAAGAATCGAAGCAAGCATTTACGGGCGCCTAGGAAATTTCCCAAAATTTGGTAGGCGCTTCTCTAGATATGCGTCTCGTCCTTCTTGACCTTCTTCGGTCATGTAGAAGAGAAGGGTGGCATCACCCGCAAGTTGCTGTACCCCAGCCAATCCGTCATCAGCCGCGTTTAAGCTCGCTTTCAACAATCGAATTGCCATGGGTGATTGACGAAGCATCTCTCTTGCCCATGAAACTGTCTCTGGTTCGAGTTCGGCAAGAGGGACAACCGTATTTACCAATCCCATCTCCAGGGCCTCTTGCGCGCTGTATTCACGCGTTAAGAACCAAATCTCGCGAGCTTTCTTCTGGCCAACGTGCGCAGCGAGAAGACCTGCGCCATAACCACCATCGAACGAACCAACCATCGGTCCAGTCTGTCCGAACTTTGCATTGTCAGCGGCAATAGTCAGATCACAGACGACATGGAGAACATGACCGCCACCGACTGCCCACCCCGCAACCATTGCTACGACAGGTTTTGGTGTGCGACGAATCTGCACTTGTAGATCAAGCACATTGAGTCGACCAATTCCTTTTTTTGCGAGCGCATCATCGCCCAAATATCCGTCGTCTCCACGAGAAGTGACATCGCCACCCGAACAAAATGCTTCAGTGCCCGCGCCGGTGAGAATTATGACGCCAACTTCTTCTTCATCTCTGGCTAGCAAAAATGCTTGTTGTAACTCGATAATCGTCTGGGGCCGAAAGGCGTTACGCATCTGGGGGCGGTTGATGGTTATCTTCGCCATTCCTTCAGCAACTTCGTAGATGACATCAGTAAAAGTTTCACCGCCAGGACCGACCTCCCATTTCGGGATGGAGCGGCTTCCAAATTCACGCTTAATCGGCTTGCTCATATTTCCTCCTACGCGGTTACGACCGATAGCCTACGGTGGCAATGGAAAACTCGTCACAACGTCGTCCGCTAAAGCCCTGCTCTGATCTCGATCTACCCACTCTGATGGTCGAGTTGGCTAAGGGGCTAGTTGGAGAAGGTCCCACACTCGGCTTTGGGAATGCTAGAAGCACCCACGCTCCCGAGGGGATTGCGGTTGTCACGACCACAACTGGATCGACGAGTAAGCCGAAAGAGGTAGGACTAAGCGCCTCGGCTCTACTCTCCTGCGCGCGAGCATCGCATTCATACCTTGGGGCCGCCATCGGAGAGGTCTGGTCGCTCTTGCTTCCCCTTACCCATATTGCCGGTGTCAATGTGTTGGTCCGCTCCATCGAACTTGGCACGATGCCCGTTGATCTAAGAGATTCCCCCGCTTTTGGAACGGCCTATGAAAAGGCAGATTTCACCGCAATCGTGCCGACTCAACTTTTTCGTGCCTTGAATGGAGAGACTGAACTCTTGGAGCATCTGAGGAATTGCAGAGCAGTTCTGGTGGGCGGAGCAGCCCTTGATCCCGCACTTGCGACTCAGGCAGCGGCAGTCGGAATCAACATTGTTCAGACTTACGGCATGAGTGAGACTTCTGGTGGATGTGTATACAACGGCGAACCATTAGCGGGCGTGGACGTGAGAATTATTGACGGTTTAATAGCAATTAAGGGTTCGACTCTTGCAACCACGTACATCAACGATGAGCACGGGTGGGAAGAGTCGTTGAAAGAAGGTTGGTTCGTTACAAGCGATCATGGAAGTTTTGTAGATGGCAAATTACAGATTTTAGGAAGAGCAGATGATGTCATCGCCAGTGGCGGCGAGAAGGTTTCCTTGAATGCGATTGAGGAGACTCTAAGAGCCAACTTTGTGGGCGTTGAATGCGCCGCTTTCGCAGTTCCCGATCAAGAATGGGGATCGACTCTTCACATTGCAATCGCATCCAATACCTCAATTTCCGACGCGGAGATTTCCTCACTGCTAGCGCAAACTTTTGGCGATGTAGCAAAACCCAAAAGTTTCCATAGGATTTCAGAACTTCCGCTCATGGGTATCGGCAAAATTGATCGAAACGCACTTGTCCAACTAGTACGGAGAGGTTAATAAATTGACAACACTTGATACCTGGGTGAAAGGCGCACGGCCACGAACCCTTCCAGCGGCAGTTGCACCCGTGATCGTCGCAACCGCCCTGGCTGGAAGTGATGCGAGTGCATCCCGCGCCTGCCTCGCGCTACTAGTAAGCCTCTCTCTTCAAATAGGTGTCAACTACTCCAATGATTACTCAGATGGGGTTCGCGGTACCGATTCAGATCGGGTAGGACCTACGCGAATTGTGGCAAGCGGTCTCGCCATTCCATCTTCAGTGAAAGCAGCGGCAATTATCTCCTTTCTAGTCGGTGCCTTCGCTGGTTTGGTTCTGGCCATTCTTACCTCGTGGTGGCTCATACCAGTGGGAGCGGCAGCAATACTCGCAGCTTGGTATTACACGGGAGGAAAGAAACCTTACGGATATAGCGGATTGGGTGAAATTGCCGTCTTTATCTTCTTCGGACTCGTCGCAACAATGGGTTCGTACTTTGTTCAAACAGAAAAAATTACTCTGGATAGTTTCCTAACGGCAGTTCCAGTGGGCGCTCTCGCCTGTGCAATTCTGGCAATCAACAATATTCGCGATCGAGAGAAAGACCAGGCCGTGGGGAAACGTACTTTAGCCGTGCGTTTAGGAGATCAGGGGAGTCGCAATTTTTATGTGGGGCTCCTTCTTCTTGCCCATCTTTCCTCACTCCTTATTGCTCCCTGGGCGTTGCTCACGCTCATTCTTACTCCGCTGACCTTCCAACTGGCCCGCTCGGTGAAATCACAGATTCACGGAGTTGCGCTTATCCCCATGTTGGCCAAGACGGGGCAGCTTCAGCTCCTCTTTGCAGGGCTGTTAGCACTGGCACTGTGGCTTGCATAATCTAGCGTTACACTTTGGGTATGCGCTTCCTCATGATCGTTCTTCCCGTTATTTTCATTATTTATACACTTGTTGATTGCGCGGGTACCGACACATCCGAAATTCGCAACCTTCCAAAATGGGGATGGCTACTCATAATTATTTTCGTGGGCCTTATTGGTTCAATTGCTTATTGGATCGCTGGTCGTCCGCGTCGACTTGGATACTCTGGTGGCGGGTACCGCCGAGTTCTTCCACCGGACGACAATCCTGATTTTCTACGTAACCTTTAGCAAACCCCCTACGAATCAGAGCCCAGAGTACGTGTGCTTTCCCGTACCCCAAATATTTATGTACACGTAATTAAATAGAAAAGTCGAACCTGCGAAGAGACAGAGCCACGCAGCTTTGCGTCCTCTCCAACCAACGGTGACTCGGGCATGAAGGTATGCGGCATAAGCAACCCAAGTTATAAAAGCCCAAGTCTCTTTTGGATCCCAACCCCAATACCTGCCCCACGCGCTCTCTGCCCATATCGCTCCAGCGATGACCGCGAAAGTCCACAGTGGAAAGACAAAGGCAACAAGGCGGTATGAAAGTTGATCAAGGACTTCGAGAGATGGAAGTCTCTTTGCCCAATTCTTCCGTTCGCCTTTCTGCTCCATCGCATCCAAGTAGAGATATGTCGCAGCAATTGTGTTGGCCAGAAGGAATACCCCTCCGGAGATAATTGCCGCAGAGACATGGATGACAAGCCAGGTCGATTTAAGCGCAGGTACCAACGGAGCGCTCGGGCGGTAAAGGACAGCCACGGCAGTTCCGAGAGTGAGCAGGACCAATATTGAAACGAGCAGGCCCATCCAACGTAAATCATGTTTTCGAAGTGCAAAAAGGTAGGCGCCGCAGAAAGCGAGAGCACCTGTGATTGAGAATTCATACATATTTCCCCACGGCACACGACCAGCAGAAACACCTCGGGCAACTACTCCCGCGAGCAGAAGTAAGAATCCTAAGATCATAAATGCGCTCGCAACTCGTCCGACTTTTTCCGTCCGCTTGTAATCCAGAGTCTTAACGAGAAGCTTCGCAGCTGAAGAGCCTTCTGCTGATGTTGCTTCATCGCTCTGCGGTGCTCGGACAGCCCAGGCGGTCTCGTATGCGTGAGCAAAAAAAGCGAGAGTGAAAACGGCCATGGATGAGTAAACAAAATAGTTGGAGAGGTACGCCCACGATGAGTTTGTCATTCGCCCGCCTTCTTCAATACAGCTACCAACATACTTATCTCATTCTCTAAACCTGGGGCACTATTTTTTGCCAATCCCGCTACTTCGACAACTCCATCACGCTGACGAATCCAAATTCTGCGACGTCGGGTGAAGAGCGATCCAAGCAGACCAAGGATCGCAAGAATACCCCCAAGGAGTGCATACAGTTTCCCAGGGTCTCTCACCACCAAGATATTTACCCATTGCACTACCCCATCGAAAGAGATGCTTCCCTCAGCAAATGTAAATGTCTCACCAAGGTTGAGGGATTTCAAACCAATCTTCTCCATTTTCGATGTATCAATTCGATAAACAGATTGTGGAACCCCCTGATCTAATCCGAGATCGCCCGTCCATGCAGAAAGCAGAAGTTTTGGATTGAGGGCTTCCGGGAACGATGAAAAGCCTCCTCGAATCTTGTTACTTTCAGCAGTAGGCAGGAATGATGCGACAAACCCAATCTGGGGGTTGGCATCAGGGGCTTTAATAGCGCCAATTGAAGACAAGTTTGAGTCTTGGGGAAGAAACGGGATCGGACCTTGCAGGACTATCTCCCCTGACTTATCTCTGACTGTGACAATGGGCGAGTAGCCATTTGCCTGCAAATAAATATTCGTACTTCCCATCGTGAGCGGAGAATTCACCTTGATGGTGCGTTGAACCTTAGGTGCGCCAGGCATGTCAGTCGCCGTAACTTTGAGGGTGTAATCCTCAGGAGCGTTTGTCACCGGATTGTACTTCGCAACAAAACTGTCTACCGCTATCGTAAAGGGCGTCAGCGAACGGTCTCCAAATAATTTGCCATAACTCAGAGAGTCGTAGGTTGTTGGTGTATTCGTAAATCGTTCTCCAACGTTGACTATCGCCTCCCCACGCATACCAAAAAGTGCCCCCAAGCTCACTCCAATGAGAATCAGGATGAGAGCCAAGTGAAAGAGGAGATTTCCAGTCTCTCGCAAATAGCCTTTCTCGGCCGATATGGATCCATCGACTTCGAGTATTCGAAATCGCTTTTCTTTCAGCCACCTTTTTGCACTCTCAATTTCGGTGCCAGTTCCATCCCATGACTGAAAGAACTCCATCCGATCCAAATATTGTGGGGTCATTGGAGGAAGAGCTCGTGCTGCGCGAAAATGTTCAAACGAACGTGGGAGAACGCAACCAATGAGTGAGATGAAAAGCAGAATATAAATCGCACTAAACCACGGTGAACCGTACACATCAAATAGAGAGAAGCTGTCCATCCTTCTGGCTAGACTTGGATCGCTGCGAAACAGTGCGTCGACTTTCATCGGGTTCTGAAGTCTCTGCGGAATTAGAGATCCTGGTATTGAGGCAATAGCAAGTAAGAGCAAGAGCATCAGCGCCGTGCGCATACTCGTCAGTTGTCGCCAGGCAAATCTAAATAAGCTTACGATTCCTAACTCTGGAAGATTGGTCTCTTCACTCATCTAGACCACCGGAATAAAGTTTGAGATCATCGAACGAAGTGAAATCATGACTTCGTTCCATATTCCAAAGACTTGCAACAAGCCAATAAAAATTAAGAACGCTCCTCCAACGTTGCTAATGACATTGCCATGGCGACTCATGAACCGTCGCAACCCTTCTGATTTATCAAGAAAGAGTCCAGAAAGAATGAACGGTGTACCCAAGCCGATGCAGTAGCCAAGTGACAAGATCGCACCGCGGAGAGCACTAGCCTCTTGAAAAGCGAGAGTCTCAACCGCTGCTAGGGCCGGGCCAATGCAAGGTGTCCAACCAACGCCAAATAGGAAGCCAAGTATCGGTGCGCCCACTAACCCGCCGACCGCAGACATCTTTGGCCTATAGGTGGGCATCATTGGGAAAACTCCCATAAATATAACTCCGAGTGCAATGGTGAAGAAACCCAGAATTCTGGTGATGCCACTTTCGTGGCTGAGAATTTTTGAACCCAGTCCACCAAAGAGTGCACCATAGGAGACAAAGAGGATGGTAAATCCGGAGATAAACAGAATTGAACCGAGTAGCACTCTCCCGCGACTCTTTGACATGCCTGCCGCGTAAGAGAGATAGCCCGGCACAAGTGGAAGTACGCATGGCGAAAGAAAAGAGATAAGCCCTGCAACAATAGAAATCGGGAAAGCAATTAAGAGCGCCCCATCGAATATCTGGTCTACAAAAAAATCTTTCATTCTTTGGAGACCCGCTCAATCAAATCGGTCAATGAAGCGATCGTGATTTCGCCAGATATTCTCGCGGCAACATCGCCATTCTTATCAATCACTAGGGTCGTAGGAATTGCATTGGCTATGAGGGAATTACGAAAGCCCAGTAAAATTGAGTCGTCGACAAGTGTCGGGTACGGGATCGAGAACCGCCTGACAAAGGCGCGTGCAGTCGAAACATTATCTCTCGTCAGGACACCGATAAAACTCACTCCAGGAAATGTCTCGGAGAGGGCGGCAAGTGACGGTGCTTCAGCACGGCACGGTGCGCACCATGAAGCCCAGACATTGAGGACTCCTACTTGCCCTTTCTCAAAGCGGTATGTACCGCCATCTAAAGTTTTCCCTTCGATCGTGGGTGCAGCGACTCGCTCTTTCGCGTTGATAAAAGTAACGGTGCCATTGCCTGCAATAAAACTTCGTGACCCTGTTGAAGAACTCCCGCCGGCGCACCCGGAGAGTAGAAGTGCCACCACGACCCCGAGAAGGGATATCCGCCGGATTCCTTTCATTACTTCTTCATGGGGAGTAGATGACGCGCTGGTTCTGAATAACTAACTCCTGTAATCATGTCCTGGTCATCGAAATGAAAGGTCGTAACCGAGGCAAGTGAACACTCTCTCTTACGAGGATCGTGAATCATGTGACGTCCCTCTATCGAGCTTCGAAGAATCCAAATGGGAAGTTGATGCGAAACACAGATTGCATCTTTTCCACCTGCCGCTTCGCGGGCAGCGAAAATCGCCGCCAGCATTCGATTTACCTGATCGACATAAGGTTCGCCCCAAGAAGGTTTCCATGGATTCCAAAGATGTCGCCAGGCTCTTGGGTGAAGTAGCGCGCCGTCGCCCACTCCAAAGGCCCGCCCTTCAAAGACATTTGCCGCTTCAATCAACCTTTCATCCGTCAATATGGGAAGATTGTGTGCTTCCGAAATTGGCAGTGCGCTCTCCTGTGCTCGCTCCAGCGGCGAGACGTGGAGCGCGCCGAGGTCGAGACTTTTGGACCATTCGCCCAAAGTCTGCGCCATTTCTTGACCGCGTTGCGATAATCGCCAACCAGGCTGGCGGCCGTAAAGAATCTTTTTAGGATTTTCCACTTCACCGTGACGAATTACATGAACCTTTGAAGCCCCACTTGAGATCATAGGGAAAGCATAAAGCGTTGGCGTCTTCTCCAGATCACTAGGCTAGGTACATGGCTCCTACCCCCAAAAGAGCGGCATTTTTTGATGTCGATAACACGCTGATACGGGGATCTAGTCTCTACTTCCTTGGTCGCGGCATGTACCAACGTGGCTTCTTCAGTAAAGCAGATATCTCACGATTTGTTCTAGCCAACCTGCGCTTCCGATTGACAGGAAAAGAGAATCCTGAGGAAATGAAGCGATGGCAGAAGGCCGCTACAGATTTTATCGGCGGTCATAAAGTCGATGAGATCGCAATCATGGCTCAAGAGGTGTACGACGAGTACGTCTCACCCGCCTTGTGGCAAGGAACAATAGATATCGCTCAGACACATCTCAGCAACGACGAAGAGGTCTGGCTCGTAACGGCAGCCCCGCAAGATATGGCCCGTCTCATATCGGAAAGACTCGGCTTCACTGGTGCGTTGGGCAGCCGAGCAGAAATCAAGGATGGTCTCTACACAGGCGCAATGTCTGGCAATCTGCTGCACGGGAAGGAGAAGGCAATTGCGATCGCAGAGTTGGCCACCCGGCGCAAATTTGATCTTGGAAATTGCTATGCATACTCAGATAGCCACAATGATCTTCCACTCTTACTTGCAGTTGGACACCCGAGCGTCATTAATCCTGATGCGGTTCTAAGAATTCGCGCCCTTCGAGAAAAGTGGCCAATCCACGACTTCAGGCGGGCACGCGTCATAAACCGGATTTTTGGTCCCCTTTTTAGTCGCGTCGCGTCAATCGCGGTCTTAATGCTCCCGCGGGGCAATCACGAGAAAGATCGGTAAGCGCCACCCTCTCCCAAGCACTAATGTAGAACGGTTATGGAAACGCGCTCTTTTACTGATTATCTCCGTGGGCTAGATGACGCGGCGCTGCTCTCCATGTTCGCCCTCAGGCCCGACATCGTCGCGCCGGTCCCACCTGAGCTCTCGTCGCTGGCTATACGGGCGAATTCAGCTCCAAGTCTCTCTCGCGCGGTAGAGAGCCTCAATGAATGGCAGTTCCAAGTTCTTGAAGCATGCACCGCTCTCAATGAGCCAATGACCGAGAAGGAAATACTCTCTCTCACGGACACCTCAGCAAAATTTGTTATTCCTCACCTGATCGCCATGGGCCTCATCTACAAATCAAATGACGGTCTGCGTCTACCAAGCACCTTAAGAGATGTACTGGGCAATGAACCGGCTGGACTCGGGCCAGCTTCCCTGGCGAAACTCTCCATGAAGAAGTTGGACGAAGCCCCGGATGATTCGAAGAAGGTTCTGGAGCGACTGACCTGGGGCCCGCCACGCGGAAGCGTGGGTGACATTAGAAATCCAGGACCGGGGATCGCTTGGTTATTGAAGGAGAATTTTCTAGTACCACTAGACCAACGCACTGTTGTCCTTCCTCGTAATGTGGCTCTTCATTTGCGTGGTGGAAAGATTCATAAAAACCCCACGCCAAATCCTCCGCTTCTAACTGGCAAAGAAATCGAGCAGAAGGCGGTTGATCGCGCGGCAATTGCCAATATTGCAACTTTTCTTCGATGGTGTGAGGAGATTCTCAATTTCTGGTCTGAGGAGCCACCCAATGCGTTGCGAGCCGGAGGTCTAGGTGTCCGTGACCTCAGAGCAACAGCCGAGCACCTGGGAGTTGATGAAGATTGCGCGGCATTTGTCGCAGAACTCGTGTACCTAGGTGGACTAGTTGTAATCGACGCAGATGATCGAATATTGCCAACTCATGCTTTTGATCTCTGGCTAACCCAGAGCCCACAAATTCGTTGGCGCAATTTAATATCTCTCTGGCTTCTGACCTCGCGGGTAAGCGGTCTTATCGGCAGAGTGGAGTCAAAAAACATTGCTGCTCTGGGTCCAGAACTGGACCGCGTAAATGCGGCAAGTGCCCGGAAAATTACTCTTGGAATTCTGAAAGATCACCCCGGAATATCTCCCGACATTGACAGTCTTCTCGCCCTGGCTAAATGGTTAGCGCCCTCGCGACGAAATTCCTCAATCCAGGGTGATTTGGTTCGATGGACGCTTCGTGAAGCAGAGTGGCTTGGAATCACTGGACAAGGGGTCATTTCTCGATATGGGGTACGACTGCTTGAAGTAGATACTGATCTTGAGATTGATAAGGATTTACCAAAGTCCATCGATCACATTCTCATTCAGGCAGATAACACCGCAATAGCGCCCGGCCGCCTGGAAATTGAGATTGCTCGAATTCTCGATTCCATCGCTGATATTGAAAGTCGCGGAGGCGCCACCGCCTACCGATTTAGCGAAGCATCAATCAGACGAGGATTAGATCATGGCAGGACTGGCGATGAGATCAAGGATTTCCTAAGAAAATGCTCCAAGACTCCGCTCCCACAACCACTTGATTACCTCATTACCGATGTCGCTAAGCGACACGGTCGGCTTCGTGTCGGAAACATAAGTGCATACCTACGCTGCGAAGACCCGACTCTCATCACTCAAATTCTCAGTGATAAGAGACTTGAAGGATTACCACTTCGTCGGATCGCACCCGAAGTTCTAGTCTGCGATCTTGAAGCAAATGAAATAATTTCATCTCTTCGTCTGGCAGGGTACTTACCAGCAGCGGAATCGGGTTCGGGAATTCTTCTCACCGGCCAGCGTCTCAATCGCGCAAAATCAAAACCTCGTCCGCCAAGAGTGATGGGAGATATCGAAAGCCCTTCGGAGGAGACACTTCTGGCAGCACTCCGGTCACTGCGCGCGGGAGAGCGATCAAGCCGTAAGCAGAATTCACTTCGGAAGATTGCGGCCGACGCCCTCGGCTCGCTTCCAAGAACGAGCGCAAATGAGACCTTGGATCTCCTCAACACATTTATAAAAGAATCTCGAACTCTCTCCATCGGATATGCAGATAACAACGGAGCCGTGACCCACAGAATCATTGATCCACTGAGTATCAGCGCGGGCTCTCTTGTTGCACGAGACCATGGCACTGGAGAGATTCAAACCTTCCGGATTCCTCGAATAACCGGAGTAGCACCACTGTGAATGCCGCCAAGTGGAATGCCGCCACTTTGAATGCCACCGGGTGGAGTGTCGCAGGCGAGTCTCCAATTCAAGCCAAGATAGGGAAGAATGAAGCCCATGAGTAACGACTCCATGCTGACCGAACTGGAAACATTGGTGCGTTCTGAGTCCCCCAGTGAAGACCTCGAAGCATGTTCGCAAGTAGTACAAGTCGCGAGTGAGATTGCTCTGAGAGTCCTCGGAAAGCCCGCCCGAATTCGCAGCGTTAACGGGCGACCAGTTTTCTGGTGGGGAGATGAAAATCCAGAAGTGATCCTCCTCGGGCACTTGGATACTGTCTGGCCAAAGGGATCTTTCGAGCCACTGTGGGACGTAACCGGAGATGTCGCGCGGGGCCCTGGAATATTCGATATGAAAGCCGGATTTATCCAGGCACTCTTTGCACTTAAGGGCGTGGAAGGTTCTGTAGCCCTTATCGCAACCACAGACGAAGAAATAGGCAGTGCAACGTCGAGAGAAATGATTGAAGAAATCTCTCGATCATCAAAAGCAGTGCTTGTACTAGAAGCAGCAGTCGATGGGAAGGTCAAAATTGGCCGAAAAGGCACATCGATGTATCAGATCTGCGTGCATGGCAGAGCAGCGCATGCCGGTCTTGAGCCGGAAAAGGGGATAAACGCCACAACCGAAATGGCCTCGATTGTCCTACAGATGGCAGCTCTGGAAAACACAACTCACGGTACAACTGTCGTGCCAACCGTTCTTCGATCAGGCAACACAACAAATACTGTTCCTGATCTGGCAACCCTTGACGTCGATATTAGGTCCTACTCAAAAGCAGAACTAGTCCGCGTGGACGCAGCGATCCGAAGGCTGGCGCCCCAGAATCCGGACGCGCGTATCGAGATTTCAGGTGGCCTCAATCGTCCGCCTCTCGAACCTACTTCTACTCAATCTCTGTACGAGGTTGCGGCAAAAGTTGCCAAGGAGATGGGCTTCGAACTTGGAGCTGCGAGTGTTGGTGGTGCCAGCGATGGAAACTTCGCGGCAGCTGCTGGTGCCAATGTACTCGACGGTTTAGGTGCTGTGGGGTCGGGAGCGCACGCTAAGGGCGAGTGGGCTAGCGTCAAAGAACTTTCGGCACGAAGCGAATTCCTCCACCAATTTATCAAAGTGTTACTTCATGAGTGATGGACCGCTAATCGTCCAGAGCGATAAAACACTTCTCCTTGATATCGATCATCCTTTAAGTACTGAGTGTCGCCGAGCCATCGCACCGTTTGCAGAATTAGAACGATCGCCCGAACACATTCATACTTATCGGCTCACCTCCCTTGGGTTGTGGAACGCGCGTGCAGCTGGGCATGATGCAGAACAAGTGATCGACACACTCATTAAATATTCTCGCTACGCCGTGCCGCATTCCATTCTTGTCGATGTTGCAGAAACTATGTCTCGTTATGGTCGTTTACGTTTGGAATCAGATCCAGTACATGGGCTCATTCTCATAACCACGGACACTGCAGTACTGGAAGAAGTGATTCGAGCAAAGAAGATTGCACCTCTCCTTGGGACAAGGATTGACACCCAAACGATCGGCGTCCACGCAAGTCAACGTGGCCATATCAAGCAGGCGCTCTTGCGACTTGGATGGCCAGCTGAAGATTTCGCGGGATACGTCGATGGGCAAGCCCATGAAATTGCACTCGTTGAAGATGGATGGAAAGTTCGCCCCTACCAACAGCTCGCCGCCGAAGGCTTCTGGCACGGCGGTTCAGGCGTAGTTGTACTCCCCTGCGGTGCAGGAAAGACCATTGTTGGCGCTGCCGCAATGGCCCATGCAAAAGCGACCACTCTTATTCTTGTCACCAATACGATCGCGGCTCGTCAATGGCGCGAAGAGCTTCTTCTTCGAACCACCCTCAATGACGATGAGATCGGGGAGTATTCAGGATCTAAAAAGGAAATCCGCCCAGTCACAATTGCCACCTACCAAGTCATGACGAAGAAGAAGAATGGTGTCTACGCGCACCTCGATCTCTTCGATACTCACGACTGGGGACTAATTATTTATGACGAAGTTCACCTTCTACCCGCCCCGATTTTCCGCTTTACTGCCGATATTCAATCCCGTAGGCGCCTCGGACTTACGGCAACTCTCGTTCGCGAAGATGGGCTAGAGGGTGAAGTCTTTTCCCTAATTGGACCAAAGAGATATGACGTGCCTTGGAAAGAGATCGAAGCTCAAGGGTATATCGCTCCAGCCGAATGTATTGAAGTGAGAGTCACCTTGACTGAAGCTGAAAGAATTGCATACGCGACAGCCGAGCCGGAAAATCGATACCGCCACTGTGCGACGACCGTGACTAAGAGAAAGGTTGTCGAAGAGTTGGCCAAGCACCACGCCAACGACCAAGTGCTCGTGATCGGGCAGTACATCGACCAACTTGATGAACTCTCAGAGGTACTTGGTGTGCCACTCATCAAAGGTGAGACACCCATTAAAGAGCGTGAACGACTTTTCAATTTATTTCGAAAAGGTGAAATCAAATGCCTGGTCGTTTCGAAAGTAGCAAACTTTTCCATTGACCTCCCGGATGCAACAGTTGCTATTCAAGTCTCCGGGGCATTTGGATCGAGAC
The DNA here is from genome assembly GCA_041659345.1 of Candidatus Nanopelagicaceae bacterium. Lineage (GTDB taxonomy): Bacteria > Actinomycetota > Actinomycetes > Nanopelagicales > Nanopelagicaceae > QYPT01. The sequence goes on from JBAZYI010000001.1 coordinate 24,717, forward strand.
AGGAAGAGGCGCAACGTCTCGGAAGGATTCTGCGTCCTAAATCTGATGGTCGAACCGCGCGATTTTACTCAGTGGTTTCACGGGACACGATTGATCAAGACTTCGCACAGAATCGTCAGCGCTTTCTCTCAGAGCAGGGATATTCGTATCGAATTATTGATGCTGACGATGTCTATCAAGGGAAGATTTAAATCTTTCAGGATCAACTCGGAAAAAAGCGTGATGTTCGTTATTGATATGAATGACCGGCACTTGCTCGCCATACGCTTTCTCTAGAGCAACATCCCCGTCGATGAATCGTTCTTCTATATCAAAATCCAGTTCATTTCGTAATAACTCCAGCGTACTGACAGCAACTTCACAGAGATGGCAGCCATGCCTGCTGTAAACAGTTACGCGAGTAGGCATTCTCTACCTTTCCGAGCGACCAATAGCGCAGGAGGTCAGGATAGCGGCACCCTCTTATCATCTCACCCTGATACCTTTTCCCAATATGCAAAATCGCCTACCTAACCGGATCCGCATCAGCGTTGCTCTTGTGGCGGTGGTTGCTGGGCTTATAGCCGCTCCCTCTGCTCCCGCGCTTTCCCTCTTCCATGAAATTGCCTCAACAACGTGGGGACACACGTACGCAGGAATTCCAACGACGCATGTCACTGGTGCGAAACCGCCAACTGTCAACCTTGAGAAGCAGAGCACATTCCTTGTTACCTACAATAATTTTCCCGAGTGGGCGAAGATAGATGTACAGGCCGCAATTGATGTCTGGTCGGCGAATTTTGCATCGAGTGTTCCCATTCTTGTGGACGCGACTTGGGGTCGATCAGCATCTTCTGGAATTCTTGGGAGTGCACGTCCTGGCAACTACTTCTCGAATTTTAAGAGCGCGCCAGACGCCACACTCTGGTATCCCTCAGCACTTGCAAATGCAATTGCCGGCGAAGATTTGGACCCATCAAGTCCAGAGATAGTCATCCAAGCAAATGCGGATGCAACTTGGGACAAACGCAATGACGGCGCGCCAACAAGAACTGAATACGACCTTGAATCCGTTTTCATCCACGAACTTGGCCATGGACTAGGCTTTCTTTCCACTAATGCCTTCGACCCATATTTCAAATTTGGGATCCTTGATCAACCAACTGCATTTGATGCCTATGCTCAAACACTTGACGGTCAACGACTTTCCGACTTCCAATCCCCCTCGTATGACTTAGGGATTGCACTCACTCATGCCCTCATGTGGACCGGGCCACTAGGAATCGCGGCGAATGCCGGTGTGAAGCCGCTTCTCTACACTCCACCTCGCTATGAGATCGGATCTTCGGTTAGCCATCTTGATGAAGCCACCTTTACTTCCTCGCAAAATTCAATCATGACTCCCGACTTAGGATCCGGCGAGGTCTATCACGATCCTGGTCCATTGGTAGTCGCGATGCTCGCGGACCTAAGAAATAGGCCACCTGCCGGTGTCTCCAGTGCAATTCCACTCCCCCCACAAAGCCCATCAGCGTTGGTTGGAGACCGTTCGACGATCATAACTTTCGGCTTGCCCGCCAATGTTCGTAGCACCCAAATAACAGAGTACGACATCACAAACGAGAAAACTGGCGAGCAATTTACTGCTACTTCAAGTCCGGTTTTCATCTCTGGGCTGAAAAATGGCATCTCGTACAGTTTCTCCATCTTCGCAAAGAACGATCTGGGCCAATCCGAAACCGTCCGGACAAATCAAGTAACTCCGCAATCTGCGTGGCGGGCCACTATTTTGGACGCAGCATCTGATGGAGAACACATAGCCTCCACTCTCTTCAAATCTCAGCCCGCAATTGTTTATACATCGAGTACTAGGAAGGATCTCAAGCTAGCCCTATGGACTGGCAAAATTTTGAAAAAGATTACGATTGATGGGCGCGGGGGAACACTGGGAAGAACGGTTCACGACACATCCGGTCCAGTCTCAGTATGTGTAAGTGGGATCGGCAATAGTCAGGTATTGCACATTTTCTATTCCGATCTCGTGGACGATGACTTACGCCATGCAACCTACGATGGAAGTAAATTCAATTTTGAGATCGTGGATGGAAACGGCCCCATCGTTCAACCATACGATCAACCAAACCGAGTTCGGACGGCAAGCGATGTGAGTGTCAGTAATGCATGTGCAAGCACGGCGATTGGGTTGCAAGTTTTCTACCGCGATGAGACGCAAGGAATCCTGCTTGGTGCATTCAGGGGCGCGACCGGAAAATGGACATACGAACTAGTTGATGGCGATAGGAAGACAGATAATCGAACCACTGGTGATGTGGGTACCCATTTAAGCGCCGTCGCAGTAGGTTCTAAAGTGAGCCTCATTTATGATTCAGTACTCCAAGTCAACCAACAGCGGCAGGTCATTGCTGGCGAAGTCCGACTTGCAACCAGAACTGGAAATTCGCCGTTGTGGAACTACCGAACTTTGGATACCTCCAACGGCGCCGTTGCTGTCGCAGGTTATGAAGTCTCCTTAAACAAGAGTTCCGAAGGAGTCATCGCAAGTTGGCTCACGGCAAGCAGGATCTCAATTCCGCGACCAACTCAAATCCGGTGGGACAATATTTCCGACACCGCACTTCCCATAACACTCACCACTGAGGGTTTCGGATTACCAAACGCTGCCCTCAGCGTTGACAGTCGAACCTTAATCTTTGGTTGCCAGAATCGGATATGCGCCGCCGATCTCAAACCCTCAGGAGCCAAAGGCGCCCTGCACCTTATTTCAAATGTACAGAGCACTATCCCGTCAGAGAGTGCCTGGGTGAGAATCAACAAAGTTCGCTACGCGGTTCTCTCGGTCGCAGGCAAAATTAGCCTACTTAAACCATAGGGATGCTTCTACGTCAGAGTCACTATCTTTAAGTGGTACCCAATAGGAATAGAAGATGTATTACTTGGCGTTGCGACGCTGAATACGGGTTTTCTTCAGAAGCTTCTTATGCTTCTTCTTGGCCATCCGTTTGCGTCGCTTCTTAATAACTGAACCCATACGCCACTTACTCCTTTTGATTTAATACTCGACCTTCTAAGGGGGTTACATTACCTGGTCAAGGTATGAAAGATGGAAACGCCTAAAGTGCTCCTGCCCAGGACCATAAGACCTAGATCTCGCGAATATCCAATCGAGATCGGCGTGCCAGCAACCCGATAGGCAGCAGTAATCACCCCTCTAACGTTAAAAGCGATCGCTACAGAAGTCTCCTTAGCCGGCTTCCACCCCTTTACCCCCGGGATCAGGGCGGTAGGCGAGAAGAGGGCAAAACGGGAGACAATTCCATCGGCCGTGATCGCTGATGAGGATGACGGGTAGCGGGTGGTCCACGTTGGCACAAAAGTAGAAGAGAATTTCGTTACCACTGCTTCCATTTTTCCTGCCGCCACCGAATCGCCACCCAGAAATAGGGAGTTGGTTGCGCTCTGCCACGAACGGGCACTTTTCGAATTTGAACTTCGGATGGCCTTGCCTAGCTTTCCCGCAGCTGAAACCGAGGAAATGATTCCGTCTCGCTGTCCCATCAACTTTGTTCCAGAAATTGATTCGGAACTTGCACCGAAAATTCCAACCATATTCCCTGCCATTTTCACCAGTGCGTTCAATTCAGTATCTGTTTTTCCAAGGCTAAGTGGTTTGCTCATAAACCCGTTTAAGTCAGCAGATGCATAAAACCCGGCATTGCCAGAGTTGGTGGATGCAATTCCAACAAAAGCGATTCCAGAAGCAGTGCTGATTGCAGCTCGCACCAGGACTGGCCGATTCATTGCCAAGGTGAACGTACCCAACAGGTTTCCACTGCGTGAAACTTTCCAGGCAATCACATTGGTGAGATCGTGACGAATAGGCAGTGCGGGGTCGACCTGAACCAAATCGGGATTGAGCATGGTCGAGAGAGAAGTAACTGTGGCAGTGTCAAAGGGACTCAGGATAGGGATCGCAGTAGCAGAGGAGCCAAGAATCCAAATATTTCCCCGTGCATCAAAGGTCGCTGCGGTGGCGATTTCATTTGTGCCCGAATCAAGTGCGAGTGACCACTGAACTTGGCCCGTTTCGTCGAGCGCCTGCACATACCCGTCAGTGCTAACAATTCCAGTCACATTCCCAAATAGGTAGACATTCTTGCCTCGCACCAGCATTCCGTACGTTTGATCTGTCCCGGAGAGCTTCGTGATGAGAGTCATTGGCGCGATCACTACAGCGGGAGTCACGCCTCGCGCAACCGTAGGTATTGATGCCAAAAGAATTACTGAGACCAAAAAAAGGGAAGTTCTCTTCATATACGTCACGCCAATTCTTGCGAACGATCACGTGCTGCGGTCATCGCCTTCTTTACGACTCCAGGTAGATCGGATTGGGAGAATGAAGAAATCGCGGCCGCAGTCGTTCCATTTGGACTCGTCACATTCTCGCGAAGCGTTGTTGGACTCTTCTCTGAAGTCGATAACAATTTCGCCGATCCAACTATGGTTTGGATCGTTAGTTCGGTTGCTACCGCTTCAGAGAGACCAAGGTCCACTCCGGCTTTGATCATAGACTCAACAAAATAGAAGAAATATGCCGGACCTGAACCACTAACCGAAGTGACCGCATCTTGCAAACTTTCGTCGACTTCGACTACCCGACCTGTTGCTGAGAGAAAATCATGGACGAACTGAGATTGTTCGGGAGTTACATTAGCTCCGACAGAAATTGCTGCCATCCCCTCGCCCACAAGTGTTGGTGTGTTTGGCATCACGCGAATCACTGGATTTTCAGGACCAAGAAGATTGGATATGAACTCAATGCGCTTGCCAGCTGCAAAAGAAATAAGCAAAGTCGATGGGCGAATCAAATTCTTCATATCAGATAAGAGAGATGCCATATCCTGTGGCTTAACGACAAGGAGAAGTACATCACTCTTCGCGACATTGCTCTCCAGGTCAGCGACTCGTACCCCATAAGTATCAGTCAATTCGGCCGCACGTTCTTCGCGCTTCTCCGAAATGGTGATGGCTTCGGGTCTCACACCAGCAGTAATCATCGCGCTAATTAGTGCTTCGCCCATAATGCCCGCGCCAATAACACCAATGTGTCCAAGGTTGTCGATGCTCGTCATGTCTCAAGGCTACCCGCAACTGATGTGCGTTATGAAGCAATAGCCCGTAGGCTCTGAGACTATGTCCGAAATAAAGCCAGGGTTTGCTCGTGACTGGATCGAATTTACTGATCCTAAGGACGAACTTGAAATCTACAAGTGCGACTTAACTTGGCTTACTTCATATTGGACCTGCATTTACGGAGATGGCTGCAAGGGAGTTTTTGCCGATCGTCCAAATGATGGTTGCTGCACTGAGGGTGCAATGTATTCAGACGAGGATGACGAAGTTCGAGTTCAAAATGCGGCCAAGTCACTAACACACGACATGTGGCAGTTTTATGACCGCGCACATACCAATCTCTCAGGCGACTCTCTGCAAATCTCAGAGACAGATGAAGAGAATGAGCGAAAGACTCGGACGGTCGATGGATCGTGCATATTCCTAAATCGCAAAGGTTTTGAAGCTGAGGGATTCACTGGAAATTTCGGTTGCGTGCTTCACCACCTCGCGCAGAAAGAAGGAAAACACTTCGTTGATACAAAACCAGATGTCTGTTGGCAACTTCCACTCCGTAGAAGTTTTGAAACTCGCGAAGTCGGCGAGCGCGAATATTCAATAACGGTAATTGGGGAATACGAACGCCTTGCCTGGGGCGACGGCGGGAATGACTTCGACTGGTACTGCACGAGTAATACCGAGGCGCATGTTGGCCTCGAACCCGTGTATATCTCCAACCGGAGCGAACTCATCGCGCTCTTGGGCCAGGATGTCTATGACATTTTGGTGAAGTACTGTGATGAGAGAGTCGCAGCGGTTAAAGAACTCGCAAAGCGCCAACTCCCTCTATTTGTGCTTTCCCACCCCGCCTCAATCGCATCCGGGCGGATCTAGTCAGACCTTCGCTCTAGGCTATCCCCATGGCAAAACCCGAAAAGGACCCCTACCGCTGCTCTGAGTGCGGTTGGACGACCACAAAATGGGTTGGTCGATGTGGCGAGTGCCAAGTGTGGGGCTGTGTCGAAGAGATTGCGGCGCCGAAGCGCCTCTCGCTTGTGCCAGGTGCAGTGACAAAAGATGCTTCCCCCATTGGTGAAGTAGACCTTTCAAGTGCCGCTGCTCGCTCAACTGGAGTTTCCGAATTAGATCGTGTCCTCGGTGGTGGGTTGGTTCCCGGTGCCGCGATTCTTCTCGCCGGCGAACCGGGAGTCGGCAAGTCGACGCTCCTCCTCAGTGTTTGCGCAAAAAGCGCGTCGCGCGGAATGCGCGCGCTCTACATAAGTGGTGAAGAATCAGCTTCACAGGTGCGGCTTCGCGCCGAGCGAATCGGTGCGGTTGATCCCCTTCTCTGGATTGCTTCTGAAAATGATCTCGGTGCAGTTATCTCTCACATAGATTCTGTCAAGCCGGACCTACTTATTATCGACAGCATCCAGACAATCAGCAGTGGAGCCGCCGAAGGCGCCGCCGGCGGAGTAACTCAAGTGCGCGAAGTCGCAGCCGCACTCATCCGGCTTACAAAAGAGCGCGACATCACGCTCTTACTTGTCGGTCATGTTACGAAGGATGGTTCAATCGCCGGTCCCCGCTTGCTCGAACACATTGTCGATGTCGTACTCCAATTCGAAGGCGAACGCCATTCACGACTGCGACTTATCCGTGCAACGAAGAATCGCTTCGGGACAAGCGATGAAGTTGGCTGCTTTGACTTACATGACGGTGGCATTGAAAGCGTTGCGGATCCAACCGGACTATTCACTTCACGACACACCGAACCCGTACCAGGCACGTGTGTGACGGTGACATTAGAAGGCCGTCGCCCACTACTTGCAGAAATACAAGCACTCGTGGGAGCGGGTCGCGAGAACGATTACGGAAATGCACGCCGAGTGACGAGTGGACTTGATTCTGCACGTACATCAATGACATTGGCCGTCCTTGAGCTCCGCGCCAATATTAGGATTGCTGGCCGCGATGTTTACGCCGCAACCGTTGGTGGAATGAAGATGACCGAACCCGCAGCGGACTTGGCCCTCGCTCTGGCTGTCGCATCCGCGGCAAAAGGGTTGGCCCTTCCTGGAGACCTCGTTGCAATTGGTGAAGTCGGACTTGCGGGCGAAATACGAAAAGTGAGTGGTGCTGACCGGAGATTGGCGGAGGCATTTCGTTTGGGATTCAAACGCGCTCTTGTTCCAACGGGAAGCGACACAAAGATAGATGGTATGGAAATTGTTGAAGTTTCCAGACTCGACCAGGCACTTAAAAGGGTAAAGATCACTGGGGAATGAACTCCTTACTTCTTACCCGAGCGGGCTCCAACCGCCTCTCTCGACAGATCCAAAGCCGCCTTCGTATCTCTCCAGTTTCGTTGTGCCAGCGCCACACAGAGACAGTCCACAACAGTTAACTGTGCGATACGACTCGCGGTCGCTCCACTTCGAAAGGTGGTTTCCCGCGCCGATGTGTAGAGGACAACATCTGCAAGAGCAGTTGAAGGACTGCGCAGACCGTTGGTGATCAGAACAATCTTTACCCCGCGCGCTTTGAATTCAGTTATGACATCGACAATATCAACGGTAGTTCCGCTATGGCTGACGGCCACCAGAACATCATTGGGTTTAAGTACGGAGATTGAGGTGAGAGCCGAATGGGCATCTCTCCATGCAATTGCATTCTTACCCAGTCGATTCAACTTCAACTGCAAATCCATCACTACATAGCCACTGGATGCAACACCGATCAGGCCAATAACTTCAGCCTTTTCCCAAGCATCAACGGTGGCCACAAAACTCTCCACGTCGAGGCGCTCGGCGGTAGATTGAATGGCTCTCGCATCGGCTTGCGAAATCTTACGAATAACCTCCTCTGGTGAGTCCTGGATAGTGATACCACCATCAAGTTCACTTCCATGAATGCCAAGGTGCTCTCTCCGACTCAACTCACTCACGAGGGCCATGCGAAAATCTGGAAACCCCTTGAACCCCATGGCCTTACTGAACCGAACAACAGAGGCAGTTGACGTTTCACTGAACGCCGCGAGTTGAGAGATATTCATCCCAGCCACCTCGTCAGGATGATCAAGGACGGCATGCGCAATCGCCGCCTCGCTTGCGTGAAATGAAGAGAATGAATTGGCAATATCTCCTAAGAGATCTTGGTAATTTTTGGATATCTGCCGCATACCGTCATCCAGAACCATAGTTCCCCCTTAGCCGTGGATCTTCTTGTGAATTGCGCTTAAAAAAGGTTGCCAGAGCAGCTCCGTCACGGGTATTTCCCCTTCACGATGAAGCCGGTTTGTCAGGAGAGTGGCCACGCAATCATGCTCCGGAGAGAAGGCAAGAACAACACCGGGGAAGCCGGTGTGCCCAAAAAATTCGGAGGTGCACCCCTCGTAAGTATCAGTCCAACTCCTCAAACCAAGTTGCTGACCGGAATCAGGGCCAGGTGAGAGGAACTCACTCGTAACTTTTCCAGAGTAGCTCCCCTCATCTCGCGCACTTGAATTCATCGCTTCGCCAAATGTCAACAGATCATTGGCATTTGTGAAAAGTCCAGCGTGCCCCGAGACTCCCCCAAAGAGGTGAAAAGCATTTCCATCGTTTACTTCGCCGACCAACACGTGTGTTCTCCACCTATTGAATTGCGTAGCTTCTTCCGGAACTGGAAATGGAATCTTGGAAACAACCATCTGCTTTTCAATTACATCACCAAGGGATGTAGCAGCCACAGAGGCACCCGGCTGTGGCATTGCATAACTTGTTGCATTCATGCCAATTGGTTGTAGAACCAGATTCTTCACTAAAGTCGCTAAATCAGCGCCGACTAATGAGATGAGAATTTGCCCGAGTGAAATGAAGCCAAGATCAGAGTAATGCCGGCCTTCACCTACTGGATATCTCAAAGGCATCTTTGCAATTTCCTCAACTATCATCTCAGAGTCGTGCACCGAAATGTAGAGTGGTCGCCATTCCCATAATCCGCTTCTGTGGAGAAGTAGGTCACGCACCGTTATTTCGTCTTTATCGGAATTTGACCATGCACTTAAATATTTCGACGCTCTGGCATCTAAAGAAATTTCTCCTGCATCAACCAGACGCATAATCGCCGCGGTAGTTGCGAGAACCTTGGTAATCGAACCCACATCAAAGGATGTCTCCACTGTCATGGGCAAAGGGGAGTCGACACCGAAGACCTGTCTATCTCCATACGCGTCTATCGTTCTCGCGCCACCGACGGAAAGTCCAAGCACCATTCCAGGGACTTGTGTGAGCGTCTGATCAATTAAATTCTTCATGCCAGGCTCACCTCCCCGCCCGCATACTTGATAGTGGAATCGCTCGCCCACCACGATGCATCCAAGTCATGAACCTCATCGGGGGCAATTGTGCCTGCCAATGCGGCGGCTGCATACACGCCGCGATCCCCTTCCATCATGCTTCCAACAAGGGCTTTGACTCCTGCTTTTCTGGCGAAATCAGCCATGTCAAGTGCAGGAGCGATACCGCCAGATTTAAGGAGTTTGAGGTTTACGAGATCCACCGCCTCCAACTCGACGAGTTCGTGAAGGTCTTTCATAGTAAAACATGACTCATCGGCCATGATCGGCACGTCAGTATTTCGACGAATCTGCGCCAGCGCAGATTTATCCTCTGCGGGCGTTGGCTGCTCCAAATACTCAATGGTGAGCCCTAATGACTCAACTCTTCCCAAGAAGCCCAGAGTGTGGGCCACGGTCCACGCTTGATTTGGATCCACCCTGATGCTCGAACAATCCCCAACCAGCTGATTAATCAACTGAAGTTTTTGAACAGATAACTCGATCGGCTCCATAGCAAGTTTCACTTTGTATGAATGAAATCCCTCTGCAATGCGGTACTGGATTATTGCAGGCAGGTCAGCCAACTCGGAGATTGGAATCGTCACATCGGTGGCGACAGATTGCGCTCGGCAACCAAGAAATGCAGTTAAGGATAAATTTTCCATCGCCGCGGAGAGATTGAAGAGCGCTAGGTCTGCAGCAGCCTTTGCACTCGATACGACCGACAACTCTGCAATACCGGCGCTCAGTTCAAGTGCAGACGAGAAAGTAGAACCACTAAGAAATTCCTTTATGGGCCCACTTAAATCAGCAAGTATCATCTCCAGGGTATCGCCTGTAATTGCTGGTGTCTCAACTGCTTCACCGTAGGCAATAAATCCATCATCTGTTTCAATCTTGAATTCAATTACTTCAAAGTTCGTGACAGTGCGCAAGGAAGTTCGGAATGGTTCCTTCAGTTGACGCGACCTAGTTTGAATTGAGATTCGACTAATCGAATTCATCGAACCTCCGATAATTGAGTAGGCTTGCTTCCATGGAATTCACAATTCGCGCTGGCAGAGCGGAGGACATCGATGCCATCGTCCGGATCTTTCGTGCTTGCTGGACGCAGTCATACAGCGAAGTACTTAATGAAGAAGTTCGAAAGGCGATGACGGAAGAAAAAGCATACGAACTTTGGGTACCGTCTTTATCCACAAATGCTGATCGGGAGACTCTCGTTGCCTGTATTGATGATGCTCCTATCGGAATTGCACGCATAGGATCCGATCCTGACTTGCCATCCCGAGGACACTTATTTTCTTTATACGTAGACCCCGAAAGTGCCGGAAAAGGCTTTGGAAAGGCACTTCTCACTGCAGCACTGGATAAATTGTCAGTGCGCCAATTTAGTGAAATCTCACTCTGGGTTTTCAAAGCTAATCCTGGCGCGATCGGGCTCTACAAGAAATTGGGTTTTGAACCAACTGGGAGAGAACGCACAGACCCACGTTGGCGCAGTTTGGAGATTGAACTCCTCCGTAGTCACGTTACTTCACGACCCTGATTCTTGCAGGCTTAACATTAAGTGGTGTTGGCACGACGAAAGGCCCTGAGCCGGGTGTCAGTGAACCAAGGAGTCTCTCGCCATCAGCCCCGGTGCAACTCGGTATCTGGCCAGGCAACCCATGAAGAGTGAGATATCCAATCAGCGCGAAGGTGATTGACTCTTTTGCTCGTGGATCTATTCCTAATTCTGAGATCGATAAGACTTTACATTGTGTTAAGCGCTCCTGCAGTCGCTTCATCATGACTGGGTTGGCACTTCCGCCACCTGCGATAAAGAGTTTGGATAGAGAGTTTCTCTCAACTTCACGCGCCACCGTTTCGACGGTGAGCTCCAATAATGTGGCCATAAGGTTTTCGATATTCCACGAATCCACCGGACCTGCATGAGTGATGAGATACGGAAGGTGAAATAGTTCTTTGCCAGTGGTTTTTGGGGCTGACAAAGAATAATAGGGTTCTTCAAGGAACGAGTTGAGAAGTTCTGGATCTACCTTTCCTGCTCCCGCGACTTTTCCATCCTCATCAAAAGAAACACGACCTTGTGAATGGGCGAAGATTGCAGCATCAAGTAATCCATTTGCCGGCCCAATGTCATAGGCAATCGGAAGAACTGACTTTCCAGCGATTGTAATATTGGAAATTCCGCCCAAGTTAAGGGCACCTTCTGGACTTTCACTATGGCCTAGAAGCAATTGATCTAGAACGCTCACCAGTGGTGCTCCATGCCCACCCGCGGCTATGTCGCGGGAGCGGATGTTAGAGAGCACCTGCACTCCCGTTTCTTCGGCAATCCATGAAGCCTCTCCGAGTTGTAATGTCCCCTTGGCTTTGTGGCTGGCATCAATCCAATGAAAGAGTGTCTGTCCGTGTGAAACTATGAGATCGGGCTCAAAGGAATTTTCTGCAATTGCGTTCTGAGCAGCACGTGAAAAAGCTTGGCCGATCAAGGTATCCAGGACGCATACTCGCTCCATATCAATCGAACGAGGTGGCATTGAATCAGCGATCAGTTGATGAAGTTCATCCGAATACTCAAGGGACGAAAAGCCTACTTGTTTGACTTCGATTACGTCATCCACCTGTGTGAATTCGCAGCAGGCGACATCTATTCCATCGTAGGACGTTCCGGAAATCATTCCAATTACTTTCATTCACTAACCTCCGGACAGGCAACGTAGTGTTTCGGCGAAACTTCTAGTAAGAGAGGCACTCGAATGCTGCACTCCGGCACTGAAATCGGACAACGCGCATGAAAGGCACAGCCAGTTGGCAAGTGTGCCGGATCTGGTACTTCACCTTGAAGTGTCTTTGAGAGAGTTTCTGGATTTCCTATAATGCTGTGATCAGGCATAGCGGCGATAAGAGCACGGGTATAGGGGTGGAAAGGTCTTTCAATGATCTGATCCCAGCTACCAAACTCCACAATCTTTCCCAGGTACATCACTGCAATAACATCGCTTACATAGCGCACCATTGCCAGGTCGTGACTGATGAATATGTAAGTAAGTCCGTATTTGGCACGCAAATCAATTAATAAATTCATTACCTCGGCACGGACCGAAACATCTAAAGCAGATACTGGCTCGTCCAGAATGAGTAGATCTGGCTCAGATGCCAGGGCTCGCGCAATGCTCACTCGTTGTCTCTGTCCGCCCGAAAGTTGATGAGGGTAGCGATTCATGAGATCGGATGTGAGACCGACGATTGAGAGAAGCTCCTCCACGCGTGCCACGATTTGATTCTTCGGAACCAATTTATGGACAGTGAGCACTTCAGAAATCGCTGCGCCTATCTGCTGGCGCGGGTCTAGGGATGAGTATGGATCTTGAAAAACTAATTGAACCCGTGAGCGAAGTGGGCGCAAATGATTCTTCGCCTTGTCAGCAATCTCGCCACCCTCCCACGTGATTTTTCCAACTGTTGGCTTCTCCAAGCCAGAAATCACACGAGCGAGAGTGGATTTTCCACAGCCGCTCTCCCCCACGATGCCCAAGGTCTGGCCGTTCTCTAAAGAAATCGAGACGCCGTTGAGAGCATTGATGAGGGTGCCGGTTGCAAGAATCTTGTACTGCTTCTCGACTTTTTCAATATTTAGGCTCATATTTTGGCCCCTATCGGATGAAAGCAGGAAACACTCTTTTCGAGAGTCCCGACAAGTTGGGGGATCGTGCTGCTGCACTCGGGTCTGGCTTTAAAGCAACGTGGTGCAAAGGAGCAAGATTGACCTACGAGCCATGGCTTCTGAGGAACACCAGCAATAGACGTGAGACGTTTACGTTCTTTATCAGCAGTTGTCGGAAGTGATGAGAGAAGACCATACGTATATGGATGTTGTGGATTAGTAAAGATCTCTTTCACTGTGCCCGCTTCCACAATGCGGCCTGCGTACATGACAATGAGTCTGTCGACCAGGTTGGCAACTACACCGAGATCATGGGTAATCCAGAGCATCGACATATTGCGCTTACGTCGCTCATCGGCCACCAACGCCAAAATTTGCTGCTGAATTGTGACATCCAGGGCTGTTGTTGGCTCATCAGCGATGAGTAGTTTTGGAGAGAGAATGAGAGCCATAGCGATCATTACTCGTTGCCGCATTCCACCCGAGAATTCATGCGGGTAACTCTCCATTGCACGAGCGACGTCGGGAATGCCAACTTCCGTCAATGCATCACGTACTCGCTGATCTGTATTGCTATCCGCCTTTTCATGCGACTCAATGACCTCGCGAAGTTGCTTTCCAAGCTTCATCACTGGATTCAATGCCGTCATGGGGTCTTGATAGACCATTGAAATATCAGATCCTCGTATCTTGCGCATTTCCTCCGAGGAGATGGTATTCAAATCAATGCCGTTGTACTTGATCGACCCTTGCGTCACCGCAACCCCGCGCGGCAGAAGTCCAAGTATCGAAAGCGCGGTCAGTGTTTTACCAGAGCCACTCTCGCCCACTACGCCAACGGCTTCGCCTTCGTGAATTTCGAAAGTGACATCGTTGATGAGAATACGTGGATCTTGGATAGTGGAGATAGCGAGATTCTCTACCGAGAGAAGCGGGGCACTCATGAACTCCTCCGCGCAGGATCCCATGCGTCACGAAGTCCATCTCCAACTAGGTTAAGTCCAACTACGACGATCGTGATGAAAAGGGAGGGAAAGGCGAGAGTCCACCAAGCAAATGCTGCCAGCGACTGTGCATCAGAAACCATAAGACCCAAAGAAGCATCGGGTGGTTGCGTGCCCAAGCCCAAGAAGCTCAATCCTGACTCAGTGAGGATTGCCCACGAAAGTGAGAGTGCAGTCTGGACGACAATTGGGGCTGTGACGTTAGGGAGAATATGTTTGAGGAGAATTCGGGGAGAGGAATATCCAAGGATTCTTGAGACCTTTACATAATCCATCTCCTTCACGGCCAAGACTGGCCCGCGAGCCACTCGAATGAAGATTGGCGTATAAACAATGGCGATCGAAAAGGCGGTATCAATCCAGGAGTTACCTAAGCTGCTTACGATAGCCAAAGCCAAGAGAATCGCAGGGAAGGCGAAGATGACATCGCTCAGACGCGTAATGAGCATGTCGAACCACTTGCCCAAATAACCACCCAAGATCCCCAAGGCGACGCCCACGGAGGCCGCAATTGAAACCGCCACTATTGAGACTGTCAATGACCGGCGAAGTCCATCTAAGGTTCGGGAAAAGATATCTCGGCCAAATTGATCGGTACCAAACCAATATCTCCCTGATGGCCCCTTCAAAATATCATCCACATTCTGGTTCAACGGATCATGCGGCAACCAACCAAAAGCCGAACACAGTGCTCCACCAACCATTATAAAAACCAAGATCGCGCCAATAATTCCGCTCGTACTCTGCATGTAGTAGTGGAGTCCGCCCTTGGTTGTTCTCTCTTTCGGCTTCATCACTTAATCCTCGGATCGATTTTGCGATAAATGACGTCGGTCAGAACGTTGATAGTTACGAACATAATCGCAAATATCATGACGCTGCTCTGTACCGTTGCGTACTCACGCTTAGTGATCGCATCCAACACTTGTCGGCCCATTCCTGGCAGTGCAAATATCTTCTCAACAATTACGGCGCCACCAAGAAGGTAGCCAAACTGAATTCCTGTCATTGTGACGATCGGAATCAGAGAGTTTCTAAGGACGTGGCGAAACTGAACCTTACGTGGCGGAACACCTTTGCCGTGTGCTGTACGTATGAAATCCTTATCTACCGTCTCCAATAGAGCTGATCGAGTTGTTCTCATAATGGGAGCAGCCACTGCAATGCCTAGGACTAGGCCCGGGAACATCATCTGTTGAAAGTTAACCCAGGGGTCTTCCCATGGAGTCATGTACTCCAGACCATTTGGAAGAAAATGAAAAACATTGGCCATGATTGTCACCATTGCAGTGCTCAAGACGAATCCTGGAATCGCCAATGCCAGCAAGCCAAATAACTGTCCACCGAAGTCACGGAAACTACCTGGTTTACGTGCGCTGAACATTCCGATCGCGATACCCATGATGACGCCCAGAATGGTGCCGATGAGAGCAAGTTCGATCGTCACTGGTAGTGCTGACTTCGTCAATTGCATCACAGATACCCCGGTTGAGAAAGAATATCCAAAGTGCCCGCTCAGGAAGCTCTTCATCCATGATAAGTATTGGAGAAACAGGGATTGATCGATGCCGTAGTAGTGTCGTAATTCGGCGATTTGCCCTGGCGTTAATACTCCAGTCTCTATTCCGAAAGAGCCGGTAATCGTGTCGCCTGGAATGACACGAAGCACTAAGAAGACAAAGACGGAGATACCAAAGAGTGTCGTGATAATGCTGAAGATACGTACCGTGATGGAGGAAAAAAGGAACCGCTGCAGTTTAGTTACGCCCTGCATCACCGGTTACTCCCCTCCTTGAGAATTCTTCGAATTAGCTACGAGATTCACAGACCAAATAGATATAAATGGGAACGGTGTGGAGATAGAAATCTACACACCGTTCCCTACTTATCTAGTTCAGGTCTGCTTTGCGAAGTTCAAGTAGTGAACCAGTCGCTAGCGGAATGAATCCGGTCAACTTCTTTGAAGTAACACGGTACTCGTATGGCGAGAAGAGCCAAATCCAGACTGCGTTATTTTCAAGTTCCTGAGAAATGGCTTTGTACGCAAGCCTTCTCTGGGTTACGTTGCCGGTGGACTTGCCCTTTGCAAAGAGCGCATCAAGGGTTGCTGATGAATAACCTGCGACCTTATTTAGGTTGCCGGTTGAGGTGAAATAACGGGTGTACATCGTGTCTGGATCGATACGTCCACCATTATTTGCAATGGAAGTGGCGAAATCAGCAGCCAACCAACGAGATACGAAAGTTGAGTCATCCACCAATTCGAGATCCATAGTGATGCCAGCCTTTGCCAATTGAGCTTTCAAGCTCTGTGCAACCGCAGATGCAGTCGCGAATTGAGTAGGAGCTACCATTGTCTTAATGGTGAGACCGTTTGGATAACCCGCAGTTGTTAGATACTGCTTAGCCTTAGCAATGTCCGCCTTTGGACAAGGGCGATCATTAGGATTGGATTTGTAGGCTGGGCTGGTGATTGGTCCTATGACGGTTCCCTCACCAGATTGAGCGGTCTTTACAACTTCAGCCCGATCGATAGCGCATTGAATCGCTAAGCGAACATTCACATTGTCCAAAGGAGCTTTCTTGGCGTTCAACTGAAGTGCCATGTAAGCAAGAGCAGGTGTCTTGTACTTTTTCAGATTAGAACCAACCTGCTTAGCGATCAGTGGATCGGTAATAACTGCGAACTCCACTGTTCCAGCGTTGAGAGCAGACAGCACTGATGACTCACTTGGAATCACGCGGAAAGTGACGGTATCCAACTTTGGAGTCTTACCCCAATATGTTGGATTCTTTGCCAACTTAACAGACTGACCTGGTTCCCAAGAAACGTACTTGAATGGTCCAGTTCCGTTGACGACCTTGCCAACGTTGCCGGCTTTGATGTCATCACTGGAAAGCATCGCAATGTTGACGCCATCTAGCGAAGCCAAAATTGCTGCGTTAGGGGTGGTCAGATCTAGATTGACATCGTACTTAGTGACCGCAGTAACGCTCTTGATTGTGAGCAAGTTTGCCCGTGCTGCGGCCTTATTGACAGGGTCAAGAATTCGCTCAATAGACGCCTTGACATCTGTTGCATCGAAGGCAGATCCATCTTGGAATTTCACATTCTTGCGAAGGTGCAGACGCAACTGGGTACCAGCAGCGTTAAAGGCCCAGGATGTTGCTAGTCCAGAGCGAATATCAAGCTTGGGACCAACTTCAACCAAACTGCCATAGACCAGGCCAAGTGCACGTACTGTTGCAAAACTGGTTGCGCCCTGCGGGTCTAACTTGTCGATATCAAGAGTGATACCGATGACAAGATCCTTGCTCGCGGCCTGTGCTGGCGCCACGAAAGCAACCCCAGCCACGAGTGCCGCGGAGACACCTACGACTGCAATTTTCTTTCTTAATTTCACTTATTTCCCCTTTCAAGGTTGAAAGACATCGGTAGCGGCATCATGAAAAAAAACTTCATAGACCCTGTCCATCCGTGGAAATCATTGCCTCAAAGTTGGAGTTGGTCAAGTGGAGCTAGGCGGAGAGCCTCATAACGTTCGCGTAACTTTCCGACGAGACGAGTGGGAGTTGAAAGGAAGAACTACTTCACATTTAGCGCTTCCTGGATGCGATTGGAGCCCGCCCGCAATCGCTCGCGTGCACTCGGGGCATCCACGCTCAGAAGGAGCATCACAATTGCCACTTTCACTTCATTTCCAGAATCTTGCAGCGCTGCCGTTGCATCTGTGTGAGAGGCACCAGTGGCCTGCATAATGATTCGAACCGCTCTATCTCGGAGTTTTTCATTGGTGATCTGTAAATCCACCATCAAATTGCCAAATGTCTTGCCCAGCCGGACCATTGTGATCGTTGAGATCATGTTCAGTACCAACTTCTGAGCTGTCCCGGATTTCAGTCGTGTCGACCCAGCCAGCAGTTCGGGTCCGGAGTCGATTTCGAGAGGGTGCTCTACATCCTTAGATATCTGCGAATCTGGATTGGACGTCAGCCCGATCGTCAGAGCTCCGATCTGCCTTGCGTATGCGAGCCCTCCTTTGACATATGGAGTCCGACCGCTGGCAGCAATTCCCACCACGCAATCCTCGGGTCGAAGGTTGATGGATTTGAGATCCTTCTGCCCCCCCTGGAAATCATCTTCAGCTCCTTCAACTGAATGGATCAGCGCGCGTTCCCCGCCAGCCATCAGTCCAAGGACTTGGGTCTCTGATACAGAGAATGTAGGTCCGCACTCGACAGCATCCAGCACTCCAAGTCGACCGGACGTTCCGGCTCCAATATAAATCAATCTCCCACCGCGCATCATTCGCTCAACAATTGCTTCAATGGCACGTTCAATCTTGGGAAGCTCAAGTGCGATGGCCTTGGGAACTTCTGCATCACCTTCATTCATTGCACGAAGAAGTTCAGAAACACTCATCTGATCTAAGTGCTGAAATTTGGAATTCACCTGCTCCGTGCGAAGTAAGCCGAGAGATGAATCTTTGGTGCCGCCCATATATGACCTTCCGTTCAAATCAAGGTTTTGTTGCACGTAGTTTCGTTGGAAACAGTTCAATATATGTCTAGGCTAAAGATGTGTCCAATTATCTGACTGTGGTGGCGATAATTACCTTCGCAAATATGCTCCCTGCGTTCGCGCCCCCAACCTGGTCACTTCTCGTTTTCTTTACAATGAGATACCACTTGGACCCTGTCGCACTAGTCCTCTGCGGAGTTGCGAGCGCAACAATGGGGCGCACAATCCTTGCCTACTCCTTCCGCGCAATTCGAAATTGGTTGCCAAAAGGATACGTCGCCAACATGGAAACCATGGGGACACAGATCGAGAAAAACCGGAGTCGAGTCTTCGGACTCTTAGCTCTTTTCTTTATTTCCCCGCTCTCATCAGCACAACTTTTTGAGGGAGCTGGAATAATCAAGCGGATCAACCTGAAACCATTACTAATTGCCTTCGCGGGTGGACGGCTCATTAGTTATTCATTCTACGTCACAAGTGCGAGCGCACTAAAGGACACCTCGCTCGGAAAGCTCAGTACCCGCGAGATCACGTCGCCTTGGGCAATTGCGATTCAGGTGCTCCTGATCCTCGCACTCGTCGCCTTAGGCAACGTGAAATGGAACGGCAAGAAAGACCCGGCAGAGTAACCGTTCTTAGGCGGTTGGTGCCTCGGTGAGATCACTAGGTGTGTCAGGCATCAGCGATTTCGGAGAACCGACAAAAGTGAACTTGGCTTCAGCGCCTTCACCTTCGACATCAACCAGCACAATTTCGCCGGCTTTAAGTTCGCCAAAAAGAATCTTCTCAGAAAGGCTATCTTCGATCTCACGTTGAATTGTCCGTCGGAGTGGCCTGGCACCAAGGAGAGGGTCGTATCCACGTGCCGCCAGCAAGTTCTTCGCCGCCGTCGTGAGTTCGATGCCCATATCTTTCGCCTTGAGGCGCTCATCAAGATTGGTAATCATAAGATCGACAATTTGAATGATTTCCATCTTCGTCAACTGGTGGAAGACGATGATGTCATCGATACGATTGAGGAATTCGGGACGGAAATGAGTCTTCAACTCATCACCAACTTTCGCCTTCATCCGCTCGTAATTGGACATTTCATCTTCGGAATTGGCAAAGCCCAGACCAGCACCCTTTGAGATATCGCGTGTGCCAAGGTTGGTAGTCATGATGATGACGGTGTTCTTGAAATCAACGAGCCGTCCTTGTGCGTCAGTCAGGTGGCCGTCTTCAAGAACTTGAAGCAGTGAGTTGAAGATATCTGGGTGTGCTTTCTCAATTTCATCAAAGAGCACGACAGAGAAAGGCTTGCGACGCACTTTCTCGGTGAGCTGGCCACCCTCGTCATAACCAACATATCCGGGAGGTGCTCCGAAAAGACGTGAAGCAGTATGACGCTCGGAGTACTCGGACATATCAAGTTGGATGAGCGCATCTGCTGTTCCAAAAAGGAATGCAGCAAGAGTTCGGGAGAGTTCGGTCTTGCCGACACCGGATGGCCCTGCGAAAATGAAGGAGCCACCGGGACGTTTTGGATCTTTCAATCCTGCGCGCGTGCGGCGGATTGCTTGCGAGAGTGCCTTTATGGCCTGATCCTGCCCGATCACGCGGCGGTGCAACTCATCCTCCATGTGAAGAAGTCGTGCAGTCTCTTCTTCAGTCAACTTAAAGACCGGGATTCCCGTTGCGGTTGAAAGTACTTCGGCAATGAGTTCTTCATCTACCTCAGTGACCATGTCGAGGTCGCCAGCTTTCCAGTTCTTTTCACGCTCATGCTTCTCGCTGATCAGATTCTTCTCTGTGTCGCGAAGAGCGGCAGCCTTTTCAAAGTCCTGGCTATCAATAGCCGACTCTTTGTCGCGTCGAACGTTGGCAATCTTCTCGTCAAATTCACGCAACTCGGGAGGTGCAGTCAATCGACGGATGCGCAGGCGCGATCCTGCCTCATCAATCAAATCGATTGCCTTGTCTGGCAAGAATCGATCGGAAACATATCGGTCTGCAAGAGTCGCAGCAGCAACGAGTGCCGCATCAGAAATCGAAACGCGGTGATGCGACTCGTAACGATCTCGCAGACCTTTAAGGATTGCGATGGTGTGCTCGAGAGTTGGCTCGGCCACTTGAATTGGCTGAAAGCGACGCTCCAGTGCAGCATCCTTCTCCAGGTGCTTACGGTACTCGTCAAGCGTTGTGGCACCAATCGTCTGGAGTTCGCCACGAGCAAGCATTGGCTTCAAAATGCTCGCGGCATCGATTGCACCTTCTGCAGCTCCCGCACCAACAAGCGTATGAATCTCATCGATAAAGAGAATGATGTCGCCCCGTGTGCGAATCTCTTTGAGGACTTTCTTCAACCGCTCTTCAAAATCTCCCCGGTAGCGACTTCCCGCTACGAGTGCACCAAGATCGAGTGAGTAAAGTTGCTTGTCTTTCAACATCTCCGGAACATCTCCGCGCACGATTGCCTGAGCAAGTCCCTCAACCACCGCGGTTTTACCAACACCCGGCTCTCCAATGAGTACTGGGTTGTTCTTGGTACGTCGCGACAGAACCTGCATCACTCTTTCGATTTCCTTCTCGCGCCCAATGACTGGATCAAGTTTTCCTTCGCGAGCAGCTTGGGTGAGATTGCGGCCAAATTGATCCAGAACCAGGGATGTCGATGGAGTGCCTTCAGCGGGGCCTCCAGTGGTGACAGTCTCTTTGCCCTGATATCCCGAAAGAAGTTGAATTACTTGCTGGCGTACCCGTGCGAGATCTGCGCCAAGTTTCATGAGAACCTGCGCGGCTACGCCTTCGCCCTCACGGATAAGGCCAAGCAAAATATGTTCGGTGCCAATGTAGTTATGGCCCAATTGAAGAGCCTCTCGAAGTGATAGTTCCAGAACCTTCTTTGCCCGAGGCGTAAATGGGATATGACCACTTGGTGCTTGCTGGCCTTGTCCGATGATCTCTTCAACCTGGGAGCGAACCGCCTCCAGGGAGATACCTAGGGATTCGAGGGCTTTAGCAGCGACGCCTTCGCCTTCGTGAATGAGGCCAAGGAGGATGTGCTCGGTGCCGATGTAATTATGGTTGAGCATGCGAGCTTCTTCTTGGGCCAGGACAACGACCCGTCTTGCTCTATCCGTAAAGCGCTCAAACATCGGGGAACTCCTCTGGTTTTCTTCTGCGAACTCTCTAATTTACTCGCTGGACTTCTCGCTCTAAGCCTAATACCAGGCGGGGGTGAGGTGCGAAATCTCTTCCTTGATTCTTGTAACCGTAGGTCGAGGTCGTTTATGCCCAAATACACTGCCAATCTTGTGGGCAAATGTGTCCATCTCCACGCTCCAGTCAAGAAACGGGGCCTAGAGAATTTTGAGCATCCTGGTATTTCCCAGCGTATTTGGCTTCACAGACTCTAAATCCAGGAATTCGGCAATACCGGTGTCGTAGGAGTGGAGAAGCTGGGTATATACCTCTGGCTCCACGGGAGTTCCCTGAATCTCCTTAAAACCGTATCGGCCAAAGAAATCGGTCTCAAATGTCAGGCAGAAGATCCGCTTCACCCCGATTGTCCGAGCGCGCTCGATGATCGCCTCTAGGAGTCTGCCTCCGACACCTTGCCCGCGAAGATGGTCCGCAACCGCAACCGTGCGGACCTCGGCAAGATCTTCCCAAAGAACGTGGAGCGCTCCGCAACCGACTACTTCGCCGGCTTCAATGGCCACAGTAAATTCCTGCACACTCTCATAAAGAGTGACTGTCTCTTTGGAGAGCAAGCGACGCTGCGGTGCGTATGCATCAATGAGTTTGCGGATGCCTTTAACATCGGTTGATTTTGCCGGACGAATTTCGATCATGGCTAATCAATCTCGGGCTTCACGAGCGGAAAGAGAATCGTCTCCCGAATTCCAAGCCCAGTCAGCGCCATGAGCAAGCGATCAACACCCATCCCCAATCCACCCATCGGCGGCATCCCAAATTCCATGGCGCGCAAGAAATCCTCATCGACACCCATTGCCTCAAGGTCGCCCTTTGCCGCAAGTCGACCCTGTTCGACGAGGCGCTCGCGTTGAATGATGGGATCAATGAGTTCGGAATATCCGGTCGCCAATTCAAATCCATCGACATAGAGATCCCACTTCTCAACAACTCCTGGAATCTCTCGATGCCCACGAACCAATGGGGCATTATCTATGGGGAATCCCATGACAAAAGTTGGCTCGTTCAGTGTGCCCGCTGCGACATGCTCGAAAATTTCTTCAGCAAGTTTGCCCCCAATCCAGTTGGGATCAATCTTCATTCCAAGTTTGGTGGCTAACTTCTCCAACTCTTTCATTGGAGTTAATGCGGTAATGGACTCGCCCACATTTTCAGAAATGACGTCATAGAGGGAAATCTCCCGCCAATTGCCGCTCAAGTCAGATTCGCTTCCATCATGGTGAATAGCAACGTGCGATCCGAAAATTGCCTCTGCCGAATTCTGGACGAGCGCGCGAGCAAGATCGGCCGTTGTACGCCAATCTCCGTACGCTTCATAACTTTCGATCATCGCAAACTCAGGAGAGTGACTTGAGTCCGCCCCCTCATTTCTGAAATTGCGATTGATTTCAAAAACTCGTTCGATGCCGCCGACTACGCACCGCTTGAGAAATAGTTCGGGAGCTATACGTAAAAAAAGATCCATGTCGTATGCATTACTAAAAGTCTTGAAGGGACGAGCCGCCGCGCCGCCAGGTTGCACCTGAAGCATTGGTGTTTCAACTTCCAGATAATCACGAGAATGAAAAGTCTCTCGTAAAGATCGCATAACAGCTGGGCGCAGACGAGCATTGCTACGCGCCTCGGGACGGACTATAAGATCGACATAACGCATCCGTACGCGGGTTTCTTCCGACATTGGTGTGTGATCATTGGGAAGAGGGCGCAGAGCTTTTGCAGCAAGGGACCAATCATTGGCGAGCACAGAGAGTTCCCCACGCTTAGATGTGATGATTTCTCCAGTCACACTCACAATATCGCCAAGATCGATATCACTCTTCCAAGAATTCAGAGAATCCTCACCCACTTTATCCAGAGAGAGCATCGCTTGAAGTTCGGTTCCATCTCCTTCACGCAGAGTTGCGAAGCAGAGTTTTCCGGTATCTCGCTTAAAGATAATCCGACCAGTAACGCTTTCAATATCTCCTGTAGCAACATCGATTTCAAGGTCGGCGTAGGTAGCGCGCACGTGAGCCAGAGACTTTGTCCGTGGGACCGAGACGGGGTAAGGCTCCACTCCGCGCTCGAGAAGATCGGCTCGCTTTTCACGCCTGATGCGGAGTTGCTCAGGGAGTTCATTATCTATATTTGTATTCTCAGCCATAATGGGGTGAGTCTAGCGATTTAGCCATTTCTCTCGTGAATCAGACGTAGACCGATCAATGTGAGATCTGGTTCGTGGTGCTCAATGGTCTCTGAAATACCTATTACCAGCGGGGCCAATCCACCAGTTGCAATGACCGCTGGCTTTCCCTGTTGGGATTCTTCAAGTTCAACTGAGATCCGGTGGACTAAGGCATCTACTTGGCCCGCGAACCCGAAAATCGTCCCAGACTGCAACGCCTCCACCGTGTTCTTGCCGATTGCCGAACGAGGTCGAACCAACTCCACCTTACGTAATTGTGCTGCTCGCGATGCCAGAGCGTCCACGGAAATCTCAATTCCGGGTGCGATTGCGCCGCCCAGAAACTCACCCTTCGAGGAGACCACATCTAGATTCGTTGAGGTGCCAAAATCGACAACTATTGCTGGGCCGTGCGGATAGAGGGTATGGGCCGCCATAGTGTTGACGATTCTGTCAGCACCGATCTCCTTGGGATTGTCAACCAGAAGTGGAACACCTGTCTTTATCCCCGGTTCAACGATCGTGGTCCGAATTTCTGGAAAATATGCGTTGATCATGGTGCGCATCTCGCGCAAACTCGCGGGAACTGTCGAACAGACAGCAAGGCCGGTTATTGCATATCCAGCTACCAAGGCACCGAATTGCAGCCATAGTTCATCGGAAGTATTTCGCGGATCCGTCTTTACCCGCCAAGAACGAACCAACACTTTGCCATCGAAAATCCCCAGAACGGTATTGGTATTTCCAACATCAATCGCAAGTAACATTTAGATCTCCGCCTTTAGGTCGAGTCCGATATCAAATACTGGTGCCGAATGAGTGAGGGCACCAACTGCTAGGTAATCCACTCCAGTCTCTGCATAAGCACGCGCATTGTTGAGTGATAGTCCGCCCGATGCCTCCAATTTACATCGGCCAGCGGCAATTTCAACCGCCTGCCTGCACTCCTCAACACTCATGTTGTCGAGCAGTACAAGATCGGGATCATGAAGAAGTATCTCTTGCAATTGTTCCAACGTATCAACTTCAATTTCGACTTCCATATTCGGATAGAGAGAGCGGACACTCTGAAAAGCTTTGACGACTCCACCGACCGCCCCAATGTGGTTGTCCTTAATGAGGGCAGCATCGCTGAGCGACATTCGATGGTTGGTGCCGCCGCCCATTCGAACTGCGTATTTCTCAAGTTCCCGTAAACCTGGAGTTGTTTTGCGCGTATCTCGAATGATGGTTCCGAACTCGCTTACTTCATCAACCCATCGTCTAGTCAACGTTGCAATGCCACTGAGATGACCCAAGAAATTCAGCGCAGTTCGCTCCGCTAAAAGGAGCGCCCTCGTGTTTGCACGTACGCTCATCAACACTGTTCCTGTCTCCACTTCGTGAGCGCAGAGCACTGGAGTCGTAACATCCCCAATTCCCACCGTTTCAAGAACAGCCCGCGCGACGGGAATTCCAGCCACTACGCCTGTTGCACGGGTTCGAAATTCACCCGTGGAGCGGTGGTCACTCGGAATGGTGGCCACCGATGTTACATCCTCGCCTCCCTGCAGATCTTCCTCAAAGGCACGACGGATCAAGTCCATCACCTGATCTGGATTGAGAGACGCTGCAAACAAATCTGCTCGCGTTTGGTCGGAAATTTCTTGATACCTCATGACTCTTCCACCGCCTCGAAACCAGTCTCCCATTTACCTTCGATGTTCATCCTCTGCAAAATTCTTTGAGACCAACGTGGAAGTTGCTCTGGGAAATCTTCGCGCCAATGAGAACCTCTCGTCTCCTCGCGCATCAGAGCCGAACGAACAATTGCCTGCGCAAGTTGGAACAGGTTGGTTGTTTCCCAAGCCTCCACACATGGCTCAAAACTCTCTCGCACTCCAATTTCTTCCAAATCCTTCTCAGCTCTTTGAAGTGAATGTGAAGATCGCAGAACTCCCGCACCCTTGCTCATACTCGCTTGCAGTGATTTCCGCGCCTTCGGGTCAAGGAGAATTGTGGACTGTGGAATATCAACGGGTTCAGTAAACACCCGCGGACTTGCTGCGATATCCGCCGCAATGCGGGCACTAAAGACAAGTCCTTCCAACAAAGAATTTGACGCTAGGCGGTTGGCTCCATGGACACCTGTGCAAGCAGTCTCCCCGCATGCGTACAAGCCAGAAATACTTGAGTGCCCATTAAGGTCGACTCGCACTCCACCCGATGCATAGTGAGATGCTGGCGCGACTGGAATCAATTGAGTAAGTGGATCTATCCCATGGACCAAACAAGATGCATAAATTGTCGGGAACCGCTCGACGAAGCCTGCAATGTGGCGCACATCCAGCCAGACGTGGTGAGCACCCGTTTCATTCATGTGCCGCATGATCGCTTTGGCAACAACGTCGCGAGGAGCAAGTTCGGCCATCGGATGTTGCCCGACCATAAATCGAACGCCATCATCATCAACCAGGAATGCACCTTCACCGCGCACCGCTTCACTGATCAACGGCTGCTGCCCTTGGGATGCATCACCAAGCCAGAGAACAGTTGGGTGAAATTGAATGAACTCCACATCGGCCACATCGGCTCCCGCTCGAAGCGCAAGTGCAACGCCGTCACCGGTAGAGACAGAAGGATTTGTGCTCTGCGCAAAAACTTGACCAAGTCCCCCAGTAGCGAGAACCGTTGCCCGCGCAATTGCTCTACCCACTCCATCTCTTGTACCCGCGCCGATGACGTGAAGCGTCACGCCACAAACGGCACCGCTCGCATCCTTAAGCGCATCTAGCACAAGCGCGTGCTCCATGACTTCAATCTCTGGATCATTCCTTACCGCTGCAAGTAAAGCTCGAGAAACTTCGGCGCCGGTGGCGTCGCCACCAGCGTGCAAAATCCGATTGCGATGATGTCCGCCTTCACGCGTGAGAGAAATTTCCCCGCTCGCCTCTTTATCGAAGACAGCGCCGCGGGCGATTAACTTTCGAACTGCCTCTGGCCCTTCAGAGACCAGAACTTTTACGGCAGTCTTATCGCACAGACCCGCGCCAGCGACTAGTGTGTCGATCTCATGTTGGTCAGGCGTGTCCCCCGGCCCTAATGCTGCAGCTATTCCACCCTGAGCCCACTTGGTCGATCCTTCATCTACGCGTGCTTTCGTGACTAGTAGAACTGAAAGTCCGAAACTCCTTACCTGGAGAGCAGTAGTAAGTCCGGCCACTCCGGATCCAACAACGATGACATCTGCGCGCGCGGTCCAACCTGGACTGGGGGCTAGTAGTTTCATCAGGACGGACTTCGCATTGCCATATTGTCAATCAATCTCACTCCACTCACCCACCCAGCGACGAGGGCACGTTTAGCAGCACTTTCTTCTCTCGCCAAGGCAAAATCTTCCTCATCAATAATTGCTGAGTAATCACGTGTAAATCTTGGCTCCTGCGCGAGAGTGTTGTCCAATTGTTCTTGCATCCCTCTTAGCGAATTCGCTTTGGAGGCGTTGATAAGCGCCTTGGAAATGACTCGAGCCGCGACCCTGTCTTCATCGCTCAATCGTACGTTCCGAGAAGAGAGTGCGAGACCATCCACATCGCGAACAGTCGGTACTTCGATGATTTCGATCTTCTTGCCCTGTTCTCGAACCATCCTCGTTACCAGGAAGAGTTGCTGGAAGTCCTTCTCCCCGAAAATAGCCCACTGGGGAGCGATGAGATTGAAAAGTCGATTTACCACGGTCAACATTCCATCAAAGTGCCCTTTCCGGCTTACCCCCTCGAAAAGCTCGCCCAGTGGACCAGCGGAGATGGACTCGATGTAGCCGGGATAAATCTCCTTGAACTCTGGTCGCCAGAGAATGGCTGCCCCAGATTGCCTCGCGACGGCGGCATCCGCCGCTGGATTGCGCGGATACTTCTCCAAATCCTTTGGGTCGCCGAATTGCAGAGGGTTTATAAAGACGCTCACCAGCACATTCGAGGAGCACTGCCTTGCTCTCTCTATCAACTTCGCGTGACCAGCATGGAGCGCACCCATTGTCGGGACAAAGGCGATGTTGCTGGCCTCATGAGGCAAAAGTTGATTGAGATGGGTTATTTCGCGCATCTGCTCCAGTCCTTCCGTGGTACCGGGCTAAGAATTACAGGTTACTAGGCAGGTGGTAGTTGCGCCAAAATTTCACTTACTTTCCCGTGAGTAATGAGGAGTGCTTCAGGATCGATCTCCAACCAAGGCTCCAGCACAAAGCGTCGCTCATGAGCAAAAGGGTGTGGCAATGTCAAAGTTTCGTCTGTGCTACGAATATCTCCGTACTGAATGAGATCCAGATCTATGACACGTGGGCCCCACTTTTCTGTATGGACGCGTCCCATGCTCTTTTCAATTCCTTGCAACACGCCAAGAAGATCTAATGCAGGTAAGTCCGATTCCAGAATGCAAACAGCATTTACAAAATCTGGTTGTGGAGGTCCGCCGACCGGTCGAGTTACATAGAGTCTGGACCTACTAATGAGATCTGTTGATTCCTTAAGAAGCGCAAAAGCCAACTCCACTGCTTCAGCCGGTTCTGCCAAGTTAGCACCCAGCGCAACGACCGCCCTCAACGGGATCGTTCGATTCTGATTGCAATATCCTCGAAATCCACTTCAACCGGCGCTTGCGGTTTGTGCACCACCACGACAATAGAGGCGATGAGTGGAAATTTTGAAAGAAGTGAGTCAGCAATCTGTGAGGCGAGTTTTTCGATCAGTGAGACGGGTGGACCCACAATCATCCCTACAACTTCATTGCAAACACTTCCATAATCGACCGTGTCTTCCACCAAGTCGCTTTTCGAAGCCTTTCGTAGATCCAAATTCAATGAGAGATCAACCAAAAACTCTTGTCCGTTTTCGCGCTCATGTTCAAAAACTCCGTGATAACCGAATGCGCGGATTCCCTTTATCTCGATTGAGTCACTCATGTGAATCTCCCTGCCACTGCCACCGCATCCAGATGTGACTTCACGTTGTGGACTCTGACTCCCCAAGTACCTCGTCGTGCTAGCAGGGTCGTCAATGCGATTGTTGCGGACTCTCGGTCATCAGGTGCATCTGATCCAACAAGCACTCCCAGAAAACGCTTCCGCGATGCGCCTACCAGGACAGGAAATCCCAACACCTCAATTGAATTCAAATTGTTAAGGAGAGTCCAATTGTGATCCGCATCTTTGGCAAACCCAATACCTGGATCCAAGATTATATTTTCTGGCTTGATCCCTGCGGAGAGCGCTTCACTTACTCGCTGGCTTAACTCCTCAACGACTTCCTTCACAACATCGTCGTAAATTGCCCGACTCTGCATATCTTTGGAGTCACCACGGCTATGCATTGCGATATATGGACAATCCAGAGATGCGCTTACTTCAAGAATTTCTGGGTCCGATAATCCAGCACTTACGTCATTGATTATGCGAGCTCCAGCAGCATATGCAGCTTGCGCGGTCATGGCCCGCGTCGTATCAATACTTAGTAATGCTCCACGGGAACTTAGCTCTTTGATGACAGGAAGTACGCGCTCCATCTCCTCCTCGGCCGAGATCCTTGTCGATCCGGGACGAGTGGATTCACCGCCCACATCAATGATGTCCGCACCCTCTTTGAGCATTTCAGTTCCACGCGCAACCGCACGGTCAAAATCGGAGTAGCGCCCACCGTCTGCAAAAGAGTCAGGAGTGACATTGAGAATTCCCATGACAATCGTCCGGTTCCTCGGTAAGCCCAAATCCGACAGAGCCATCTTTATCTACCTTCGCGTGATGAGGCTAATGGCTTCTGCACGTGTAGCTGGATCGCGCAATATTCCTCGAACCGCACTAGTCACCGTGCGCGCTTCGGCTTTACGGACACCGCGCATAGACATGCAGAGATGTTCGCACTCGACAATGACTATCACACCAGCTGGCTGAAGAATTTCAACAAGGGCATCTGCAATCTGCGTTGTCATACGCTCCTGTACTTGAGGCCTGCGAGCAAAGAGGTCGACCAATCTCGCAATTTTGGAAAGGCCGGTGATTCTTCCCGAAGGAATGTAACCAACATGAGCTACCCCATGGAAAGGAGTGAGGTGATGTTCGCAGTGAGAGTAGACCTCGATATCTTTAATGATCACGAGTTCCTCGTGACCGATATCAAATGTTGTCGTTAGGACATCCTCTGGTGCTTGCCATAGTCCAGCAAAGTTCTCTGCAAAGGCGCGGGCAACTCGACTCGGGGTATCTCGTAACCCCTCGCGTTCAGGATCTTCACCAAGTGCCAGAAGAAGTTCGCGGACCGCGCGCTCGGCTCTGTCTTGATCGTAGGGTTGGGTCGCGCGGCCATCCTGCGGTCCCATAGAGACCGAACTGATCTCACTCATCTTGCGCCTGCGGCGTTATCTCGGTACTCGGAGCTTTCGTTACTCGTTTTGCTCGAGTCGTCTTCGGCTTTGCCTTTACAGGTTTTGCGCCCGCTACGGGAGTGGTTCGCGATAGTGCTACACGCGTAGGGATGGGCGGCACGGAAGATGGTTTTCGAGTACTCGAGCCTGTCCACGCCGGACGGTTCGGACGCGGCTTGACCTGCGCAAATATCTCTGCAATCTCCTCTTTATTGAGGGTTTCGCGTTCGAGCAGTTGCACCACCATTTCATCAAGGATGGCGCGATTTTCATCCAAAATATCAAAGGCCTCTTGGTGGGCGTTCTCAATAAAGGTGCGAATCTCGCTATCGATCAATGCCGCGACACTTTCAGAGAAATCACGAGTGTGACCGTAATCGCGACCCATAAATGGTTCTGACGCATCCGTACCCAATTTAATAGCGCCAATCGACTCGGTCATTCCGTATTGAGTCACCATTGCGCGCGCAAGGGTTGTCGCCTTATCAATGTCATCACTCGCGCCGGTCGATGGATCATGGAAGATTAATTCTTCGGCTGCCCGACCCCCAAGTGAGTAGGCCAATTTATCGAGCAGTTGATTTCTCGTTACGGAATATCGATCATCGTCCGGCAGAACCATGGTGTAACCCAGGGTGCGACCGCGAGGCATGATCGTTATTTTGTGCACCGGATCGGTATGCGGCAGAGCATGAGCGACGAGTGCGTGTCCACCTTCATGGTAAGCCGTTACGCGTCGCTCGTCTTCGCTCATCAAACGACTCTTACGCTGTGGTCCCGCCATGACACGATCAATTGCTTCATCCAATTCGGTGTTGGTGATGAGCTTCTTCTCTTCCCGTGCAGTGAGAAGAGCCGCCTCATTCAGGACATTCGCCAAATCAGCCCCGGTAAATCCCGGAGTACGACGGGCAAAATTGAGCAGATCCACATCCTCTGCAATGGGCTTGCCTTTTGCGTGAACTTTTAGAATTTCCTCGCGCCCCTTTAAGTCAGGTCGCTCAACTGGAATTTGACGGTCAAAACGGCCCGGACGCAGAAGTGCAGGATCTAAAATATCTGGACGGTTGGTGGCGGCAATCAAGATGACAGAACTATTTGTTTCAAATCCATCCATCTCGACAAGCAATTGATTGAGCGTCTGCTCGCGTTCATCGTGCCCGCCACCCATGCCTGCACCACGCTGGCGACCTACGGCATCAATTTCATCTACAAAGACAATTGCCGGGGCATTCTCTTTTGCTTGGTTAAAAAGATCTCGAACGCGGGCGGCACCCACTCCGACAAACATCTCAACAAAATCAGAACCCGATATTGAGTAGAACGGAACATTGGCTTCACCCGCAACCGCGCGAGCGAGAAGAGTCTTGCCTGTTCCTGGAGGGCCATAAAGCAATACGCCTTTAGGAATTTTGGCACCCAGAGCAACATATTTTGGTGGATTCGCAAGGAAATCCTTGATCTCATTGAGTTCGGCCACGGCTTCATCTGAGCCCGCTACATCAGCAAATGTTGTTTTAGGCACATCATTGCTCTGCAATTTTGCCCTTGAGCGACCAAAGGAGAAAGCCCTATTGCCACCCTGCGCTTGTCCCATCATAAGGAAGAAGAGGAAGCCGATCACAAGAATCGGTCCAAAGGAGAAGAAAATCAAGGTCAAGAGAGATTGTGAAGCAACTTTTACCGACCATGCATGAGGCGGTGGATTTCCGACAAGCAACTCCACCAGCGTCGGTTCCTGACCGGTTATGTAGTA
>JBAZYI010000002.1:0-56704 GCA_041659345.1 Candidatus Nanopelagicaceae bacterium
CTAGATATTGGTTCAAGGACTCCAGAAGAAATCGCGGTTTCAATCGCAGCCGAAATCATCTCGGATTTGACCGGTGGAACGCGAGCGCCTCTATCCGAAGGCACGAATCCGATCCATAAGATTCCTTTGTTCTAAGAATTGATGCTAGCAATGATGTTCTCCGGTGTCAGCGGCATATTGCGAACTCGTACACCAATGGCGCTTGCCAGGGCGTTGGCAATGGCAGCACCTGTGGGCCCGATAGACGCCTCACCTGCGCCAAGAGTGGGGAGAGTCGGACGAGAAATGATCTCCGTCTGAATAACCGGCACATCAGAAAATTTCAGAATTGGGTACTCCTCCCAATTATTGGAGATTACTCGTCCCTTGGAAATACGTACCTGTTCTTTCGTCGTCCAACTCGCGGATTGGAGCGCTCCGCCTTCAATTTGATTAAGTACTCCGTCTGGGTTAATCACCAGACCAACATCTACCGCGATCCAAAGATTCGTCACCTTCACATGAGTCTCGGCTTCTACTTGAGCCACCACCGCGCACCATGCACCCTTGTTCTTGTAGCGGGCAAAACCAATCCCCTTTCCGCATCCCGTGGGAAGTTTCTCTCCCCATCTCGAGATCTCGGCAACTTTGGCAATGACATCGCGCCCGCGAGGGTCTGATAAGTGACGTAGCCGGAATTCCACGGGGTCTTGATTTGAATCAAGAGCCAATTCATCCAAAAATGACTCAATGGCAAACACATTGATATGAGCGCCGAGTGCACGCATCGCAGATGTTCGAATCGGCATATCTAGTAAACGTTCTGTCGTCACTAGACAATTTTCAATATCATAAAGTGGGATCGAGTTCCTTCCCGTACCGCCACCGCGTTGCATCTGTGGATCTCCTGCCGGAGGTATCGCAATGCCACCTGGCAAATGTGCATATGCCAACAAAGATGGCGAAGGCAGGGTCGATGGGCGCGAGGAATGCCCGTTACCTCGAACGGTATGAGACCAGTGTGTAATCAGACCAGAATCACTCAAAGATGCCGCTAAATCAACGCTCATTGCTGGCCCAAAGGGCGCCCAACTCAATTCATCTTCACGAGACCACGAAACCAAGACGGGTCTACCTGGCACATGTCTCGCTATCAGCGCCGCATCAAAAGCGACATCGTCTGCACCGTTGTGGCCATAGCAACCCGCACCTTCGACATGCGTAACGGTGATGCGATCAATATCAATGCCGAGAGCTCGCGCCATATCAACGCGAAGTGGATAAACGCCCTGAGTTTGTGACCAGACATGCAGGGAGTCATCAATCCACTGGGCAACTGCAGTTACAGTTCCAATCGACCCATGGGAAAGGTACGGCCTGGAGTATGAGGAGTTGTAAGGCAAAGTGCCGGGACCAAACGTTCCCTGGTCGTGTACAACTTGCGAGTCGGCAGGTGCATGCGCGAGAAAATCAGCAACTTCGTCATCGCTAAAGCCCCGAGAATCGACAGTCCATATTGATACATCAGCTAACGCAGTCACGACTTGCTGGGCCGAGAACTCGTCATAAGCGATTACAGCCACAAAGGATCCGTCAACAATGACCTTTTCAATTTCTGGTCCAAAGGGAACTTTATTTGCATTCAGGTCGACCAACGAGGATTCGAGCGTAGGTGGGCGCAAGACTCTGGCAAATAATAGGTTCTCAAACCGCATATCGTGGATGAAAGAGGGCTTTCCCTGCACCTTGCTCTCTAAATCAATGCGCTGGGTGCTAACTCCAACTAGGGAGTATTCATCCGGGCTCTTCACGATGACACCAACATCAATAGGAATATCCCAACCCGACGTTGCTGCAATAGTCCAGTAACTTTGCGAACCAGCACGTACTCGGGCAGTCGCACTCGCTAGTCGCAGCGCGGATCCAGAATCTTGCACCGACAAACTTCCGGCAGTGAAACCTTCATTGGGACTTAGCCCCGTTGAAGCGGCAACAAAGCAACATTTTTCCAAAGGTAGATTGAGCTCTTCGGCAACTATTTGTAGGAGAGCAGTAAGAATGCCCTGACCAAATTCTACTTTTCCCGTTTTGATCGCAACGTATCCGTCCCGCGTGAAATCTAACCAGTCAGAAACTTTGGGCGAATTGCGAAGCGAATCAGGTGTTGGCATAACTACGACCCCGCCTGTAGGACGGCGTCAATTATGCGATTATGAGCCCCACATCGACACAGATGGCCATCCAGGTCCACAGAAACTGAGTCTCGAGTCAATTCAACTCCTGAATCGATGAGCGCGCTGGCGCGCATCATTATTCCGGATAAGCAGAAACCACACTGGCCTGCTTGACCGGAAGCGACACGGTCTTTTACTTTACTTAATGTCGGGTTCGACTTGTTTTCGATTGTTTGAACTGACTTGGAACCTACTGACCACATCGGCGTATCGCATGAATGCACTGGGACGCCGTTAAGAAGTACTGTGCAAGCACCACATAATCCGCTGCCACAACCAAACCGTGTCCCAGTCAATTGCAGGTGATCGCGAAGAACCCACAACAAAGGGGTATCTTTGTGACAGTCAATCTGAACGTCGTCACCGTTAATGTTGAGACTGTACTGCGTCATCAGTAACTCCTCTTAAACGTTCTCTCCTGAACTTTAGAGTAGCGGATCCTCTCTTGGTAGCAGCAAAAATAGAGAAACCCTGACGTTACTTGCCGCCAGGGGTTCTCTATTTCAATGACAGAGACAATTAGTGCTTGTTCGACTTCTCTGACTTCTCTGACTTCTCTGATTTATTGGATTTATTGGATTTTTCTGATTTCTTCGACTTCTCGTACCTGGCTGGTTTAACAGGTTTATCTGGGCGGTCAGCCTTGTACATATCCCCGTGATGACGAAGACTTATTTGCTTGATAGGTTTTACTGGCTTGTCGCCAACGGCGTCAAGGGCGACTTTACGTAGGGTATTTGCTGTAGCGATCGCAGTTTGAAGCGCAGTCGTAGCAGCAAGTTTTTGATCGGCTGTCGTTGCAACTGCGGTTGCCGTGGCGAAAGTCGCGTTGGCGTTATGAATTGCAGTCTCAAAAGCGACGTTGATCGCTTTGCGTAAAGCTTCACGCATGTTGACAGTTGTCTTATAGCTTCCTACAGCGTTGTCGTACGCCACCTTATAAGTGTGGACCGCGGTCTCATAGACGCTCAATTGAGCCTTAAACGCAGCAGTGGCAGTGTTATATGCAGCGTTTGCGGTGTTATAGGCGGCCAATAGAATTGCGTACTCGGCTGGAGTCGTAGCGGGTGATTTCGCCTTCAGAACTGCCTTGTAGTTCTGAACGGCAATCTCGTATGCATTCTTATAGGTCGCCTGGGCGCCCTGGAATACGAGTATTTGAGCTCTAAATGTGACCGTCGCTGTATCGTAAGCAACAAGTGCGCTCTTATAGGCCACCAACTGAGCACTGTACGTTGCTTGCGTGACCGTCGTAGTGGTAGGTGTTGGATCTGTCGCAAAAGCTGCGCTCGTGGACCCTAAGATCAGGCCAGCACTTAATACTGTTGCTGTAATGAGCTTCTTCGTTTTCATATTCGATCTCCTTGCATATGCAAAGCCGATTTGCTCTACATACCAAGGCTGGAGGGCCTCTCTGTGCAAATCCTGCGTAAATCGACCCGACATCGTGCGGAAATCGGTCATTCTCTATAATGAAGAGGTGAATGAAGCGTTAGAACTGGCAGGCTCGCTTATTCGTGAAATTCCCAACTTTCCACTCCCGGGAATCCTCTTTCAAGATCTCACTCCCCTTCTGGGTCATGGTCCTTCGTTCCAGGCAGTTGTATCGGAATTTACCCCGATGGCGAGGCGGTCAGATGCAATCGCGGGTCTGGAAGCTAGAGGTTTTATTTTTGCGGGAGCCTTGGCACATTCACTGTCCATTGGTTTTATCCCAATTCGAAAGAAAGGGAAATTACCATCCCTCACGCACGAAGAGAGTTACGGACTTGAATATGGAAACGCCATTGTAGAAATTCACCAAGATGCCATAACGCCTGGGTCGAAAGTTTTGATCATTGACGACGTACTCGCCACGGGTGGTACCGCGCTAGCCGGAATTCGTCTGGTGGAGAGAGTGGGCGGAATTGTGACCGGAGTCGGCACGGTATTGGAGATCGAGTCACTTGGCGGACGCTCCCGAATTAACGATATTTATCCATCTATTCCTATCCATTCAATCTTTACAAGGTGATGCAAAACGCGGAATGGTTCGCTCTGTGGCAGGATGCTCTTTGTGGCTGAGCTTGTTTACTACTGCGGAACGATGGATAGCGGAAAATCGACCCTTGCACTCCAAACCGCACATAATCATCAAAGCCGCGGACGCACCGGTGTGATCTTCACGAGTAAGGACCGTGCTGGTGCAGGTCTGATTTCTTCAAGACTCGGGCTTCAGCGCCAAGCAATCGAGGTAGATCCAGAAATTGATTTACATAGATTTGTGGTCGAGCAACTTTCAATAGGCATTCGAATTGATTTTGTCATTTGCGATGAGGCACAATTTTACCAACGCGAACAAATTGAGCAATTGGCCAAGATAGTTGATGGTCTCGGGATCGATGTGTACGCCTTTGGCATCCTTACGGATTTTCGCACGTCACTGTTTCCAGGTTCTGCAAGACTTGTCGAATTGGCGGATCGTGTTAACACACTTCAAGTGGAGGCGCTCTGCTGGTGCGGCGCACGGGCTACACACAATGCCCGCACCCAGGGCGGCGTCATGATCACAGAGGGCGAACAAGTCGTCGTCGGTGATGTACACCGTGGTGAGGAAGTGAGTTACGAAGTCCTCTGCCGGCGCCATCACATGCGCCACGTCACTGCGAGGGCATCACGCGCGGCGCATACATCTACAGAACCTCTACCTTTTAATATCTAATTCGACGGCAACTTCGATAGAGAGGTAATGATGAAATCACGCGGGATGGCGGCTCTGAATGGCAAAACCCCCCTAGAGCCATTTACTTTCGAAAGACGCGCACTGCGCCCCAATGATGTGGCCTTCGACATCTCTTACGCAGGCATCTGCCACTCTGATATCCACCAAGCACGAGAAGAATGGGGTCCGTCGCTCTACCCGATGGTCCCGGGTCATGAGATTGTGGGAATCGTTCGGGAAATAGGATCTACTGTTTCGAAATTCTCAATTGGGCAGAGAATCGGCGTAGGCGTCTTTGTGGATTCTTGTCGTACATGCAATAACTGCCTTCGCGGTCTCGAGCAATATTGCGAAAATGAAATGACGGCCACTTACAATTCATACGAACGCGATGGTGCCACTTTAACCATGGGTGGCTATTCGAATAACTTTGTTGTCGATGCCGACTACGCGGTACATGTCCCGGAAAACTTAGATTTTGCTGGCGTCGCACCTCTGCTCTGCGCGGGAATAACACTCTATTCACCTCTCAAACACTGGGGCGCTCAACCCGGTACGCGAGTGGGCGTGATCGGACTTGGCGGGCTCGGCCATATGGGCGTCAAAATCGCACGTGCATTGGGTGCCCATGTCACGGTCTTTTCACACTCACCAAGCAAAGAGAAGGATGCTCTGGCAATGGGGGCAGACCGCTTTGTGGTTACCAGAGAAATCTCAAATCTCAAGCAGTATTCCAAGCAGTTTGACCTCATTCTCAATACTGTTTCCGCTGAACTGGATATTAATGCTTACCTTAATTTGCTTGCAGTCGATGGCACACTAGTTGCGATCGGGCTGCCCGGGAAGCCGTACTCCGTCCACGCCGGATCTCTGATCGGAGCTAGGCGTTCTCTAGGCGGCTCTCAAATTGGAGGTATTCCCGAAACTCAAGAGATGCTCAATTTCTGCGGAATCCACAACATCGTCAGTGATGTCGAAGTCATTCCGGCTGACTATGTGAATACCGCTTATGAGAGGACTGTTGCCAGCGATGTTAAGTACAGATTCGTTATTGATGCAAAGACTTTCTAGCTACTCACCAAGTGGAGGACGCCCGCCATCAACGGGGCAATCGCAAGTGCGGGCAGGAGATTTCCCACGGCTATTTTCCTAATTTTAAGCAAGCCCAGCCCAATGCAGAGAAGCAAGACTCCCCCCGTCGCGGTCATCGCGTCCACTTGATAACCTGAGAGCACGCTGCCGAGTGCAACTCCTACGACAGTCCACACTCCTTGGTAGATGCCAACTGGAATAGCCGAGAAAGCGACTCCCCATCCCAATGTTGCGGCGAAAGCCATGGCAGCAAAGAAGTCAAGAGAACTCTTCAACATGAGTTGATCGACCCCTGTTGACATGCCATCGCTGATACTTCCTAGGATCGACAAGGGTCCAATGACGAAAAGCAGTGAGGCGGAAACAAAGCCTTCTACAAAAGTGCTCTCACCTTTCCCACTAAATCGCCTCCTGAGTTCTTCTCCCAGACCATCCAACCGATCTTCTAAACGCGCCCACGAACCCAAGAGTCCGCCCAGGAGAAGTGAGCCAAGTACTGTTAAAAGGGTCCAGCCAGTTGGAACGGAGAATATGAAACGGTTCGACCAGAGATTGATGAGTGCGCCAGCGGCCGCAAGAAAGACTGTAAGTCCAAGTACGTCGGTGATAAGTGTTCGCGTTCTCTCTGGGATCTTTGAGCCAAGGATTACTCCCAGAGATGCGCCAATCATGATGGCAACCACATTGATTAAGGTGCCAATTCCCGGAAACATTTATTCGCATTCCATAATGATGAGAATGCTATATGAGGCTATTGACTCTCATGAACACGGGACGATGAGATAGCCTGCGAACATGTCTAGTGACGTGTCAGATGAGTCTTCAGAGTCGAAAAGTTTTAAGCAACGAATGGTCGAATGGTTTCGGCCTCATCGCACCATTCCAATCACCCCATGGAGAGCAAAAACTCGTTGGACTCTCTCCCCCGCGAGCTTGACGGTACTCCTAGCTTCTCTCTTTATTTTCGGTATAGGCGAGTCTTTGCTCGTTCAATCAAACTTGGGAAACTCTCCGTGGGTTGTTCTCTCACAAGGGGTTTCCAATCGAACCGGCATCAATCTTGGCTGGGCCACTTTTGGAATCAGTTGCATTGTCCTTCTGCTCTGGATCCCACTTAACGAAAAGCTTGGGATTGGCACGTTGCTAAATATCGCGGTTATTGCTTTTGCCCTCCAAGTGGGAGTGGACATCATTCCCGAACAGCACCATTTTGCTTCCGGCCTGATTTTTTCGATCCTGGGAATACTCCTCGTGGGAATTGCTTCGGCCTTCTATATCTCCTCCGGATTGGGACCCGGGCCCCGGGATGGCTGGATGACTGGCCTGCACCATAAAACTGGAATTCGAGTCGGTCGGGTACGACTCGGAATCGAGTCGGTCGTGCTTATCAGCGGTTTCCTACTCGGGGGTCGTGTGGGCCTAGGAACCGCCCTTTTTGCCTTCTTCATCGGTCAATCCATCGCAATCTCCTTCGGCATTTTGTCGCGAGTTACTCACCGGTAACAAGTCTCACGCATTAGCGTGCGTCTATCTTCCTTCGGCTTGTGGGTCGTGAAACTACACGGGGTCGCAAACACCCCCGATACCAAAACATTAAGGGGTAGGACGTGCTCGATACATATTTCAAAATTACAGAAAGAGGATCGACGCTAGGGCGTGAAGTACGTGGCGGCATCGTCACTTTTTTCACAATGGCTTACATCGTCGCCTTAAATCCTTTGATCATCGGCCTCACTAAGGATGGTGACGGAAAGTACCTAGGCGGAGACGGGTCTCATCCCAACTTGGCGATGATCGCTGCCGCGACTGCATTGGTCGCAGGGGTGCTCACAATCTTGATGGGCGTTGTCGGCAACTTCCCACTCGCACTCGCCACCGGTCTTGGTCTCAACACCTTCGTGGCAGTAGGCATTGCATCGAAAATGTCATGGGCCGATGCGATGGGCTTGGTAGTCCTTGAAGGTCTGATCATTACAGTCCTTGTCCTAACAGGATTTCGAACCGCGGTCTTCCATGCTGTTCCGCAACAACTCAAAATTGCAATATCTGTCGGTATCGGACTTTTTATCGCACTGATCGGCCTTGTTGATGCTGGATTTGTTCGCCGCACTGGTGCTGGTCCAGTTCCTGTCACGTTGGGCGATAACGGCACACTAGTCGGCTGGCCAGTAATCATCTTTGCATTTGGGCTTTTCTTGATGATCGGTTTGCTCGTAAAGAAGGTTAAAGGGGCGCTCCTAATCGGCATCGCACTCGCAACGCTTGCGGCAGTCATTGTCGAGAAAGCCTTCAAAATCGGCCCAAGTTTTGTATCTCCTACAGAGTTCAATCCGAAAGGCTGGGGACTTAACGTCCCAACCGTTCCATCCAAGATCGTTGACACTCCAGATTTCGGATTGCTAGGTCATTTCAGTTTGCTGGGTTCGTTTAGCCGAATCTCATTCATTGCGGGTGTTCTTCTCGTATTCACTCTTTTACTCTCAGATTTCTTTGACACGGTTGGAACAGTCACGGCCATCGGAGCCGAAGCCGGTTTGATCGATTCAGATGGAATGATTCCTAAGACTGAGCAGATTCTCCTCGTTGATTCATTGGCC
The DNA here is from genome assembly GCA_041659345.1 of Candidatus Nanopelagicaceae bacterium. GTDB lineage: Bacteria > Actinomycetota > Actinomycetes > Nanopelagicales > Nanopelagicaceae > QYPT01. The sequence continues at coordinate 8,604 of JBAZYI010000002.1, forward strand.
GCTGTCGCGGGAGGTGCCGCAAGTATCTCCTCCAACACTTCATACATTGAATCGGCATCGGGTGTTGGAGAAGGAGCTAGAACCGGGCTGGCATCCGTTGTGACCGGAATTTGTTTTCTTTTTGCAACTTTCCTCGCCCCATTGGTCGCCATCATTCCTTATGAAGCAGCAACTCCCGCTCTAGTCGTCGTTGGCTTCTTGATGATGACTCAGATCAAGCATGTGGATTGGGAGGATCTTGGCATCGCAATTCCTGCATTCCTCACCATCATCCTTATGCCATTTACCTACAATATTTCAGTCGGTATTGGTGCAGGATTTGTTTCCCACGTTGTAATCCGACTCATACAAGGACGTCGTAAAGAGGTTCATCCTTTACTCCTCCTAGTTGCTGGATTATTCATGATCTACTTCTTCACCTCTCCAATCAATACTTGGATTGGCTAGGCGGGTTAAAAACTAAGTTAAAGACCAATCAATTGCCCGTCGGGATTGCTCGGCAAGCAATTGATTGGTCTTACTAAAAGGCTTCGAACCAAAAAATCCGCGACTTGCGGATAATGGGCTTGGATGGACTGACTGGATTGAAAAACGTAGTGAAAAATATTCTTGAAGTTGTTTTGCGTAATTACCCCAGAAGATGGCAATTACCTTGCGTTCTCCAAGCACTCGAGCAATTTCATTGGTGACGCTCTCCCAACCTAAATTTGCGTGACCTGCACTTATTCCCTGTGGCGCGGTGAGAATTCGGTTGAGAAGTAGAACACCTTGGGCACTCCATGGCGAGAGATCGCCACTTGATGGAACCTTCACACCGAGATCCTCATGCAGTTCTCGGAAAATGTTGACCAGAGTGCGAGGAAGAGGGCGAACGGACTCAGGAACGGAAAACGCCAATCCCATGGCATGCTCGCGATTTGGATATGGATCTTGACCAAATATCACGACTCGAGTTTGGTGGAGCGGATATTTGAGTGCTCGAAAAACGTTTTCCGGCGCAGGGTTGAACAAAGTTCCGCGCAACGAATTCTCAATCTCTTCAATCTTTGGCCTAACCTCCTTCAAGACGGCTAGCCATTCAGGATGGATATCCTGCATGAAGACACTCGTGAATGTCATTGCGCCTTAGCGAAAAATCGCGCTCCTTCTTTCTGCACGTGGATTGGAAGACCAAAGACAGCAGAAACGTGCTGCGAAGTGATGACTTGATCGATCGGTCCTGATACAGCAATCGCACCATCTTTTAGGAGCAATGCATGTGTCGTGCCAGCTGGGATTTCTTCAATGTGATGTGTAACCAGAATTGTGACCGGGGCTTGCGGGTCGCTAGAGAATTTCGCGAAACGTTTTAGAAGGTCTTCTCGCCCTCCAAGATCCAGGCCAGCAGCGGGTTCATCGAGGAGAAGAATCTCGGGGTCTGCCATTAATGCACGGCAAATTTGGACCCTCTTCCTCTCTCCTTCACTCAGTGTTCCAAATTCTCGATCCCCTAATTCGCGAACACCAAATGTAGTGAGGAGTGCAATTGCCCTGGACTCATCCCATAAATCGTATCTTTCATTCCAGCGACCGATAATCGCGTAAGCGGCGGTAAGAACAACATCCCTTACCAATTCATCACCTGGAATATTTTCTGCCATCAATGAACTGCAAAAACCCAGCCGAGGACGGAGCTCAAATACATCCACCTTGCCGAGAAGTTCCCCGAGGATTTCTACAGTTCCGAAAGTTGGGAAGCTCATAGCCGATAAGAGTTTCAGAAGTGTCGACTTGCCCGCGCCGTTGGGTCCGAGAATTACCCAATGCTCCCCTTCGGCGACTGAGAAATTAACGGGACCGAGAATAACGCGATCGCCTCGGCGGACGCTGACATCGGAGAGTGAAAGAACGGTCGGTTGGCTCATATGGATAGAAAGATAGTGGCAATGGACCTCCACCGTCGCCATGGTCATCTGTAAAGCACGGTAATCTCGCCCTATGGAGCAGACCCGTCTCGAAGCCCAACCCTTTACTGGATTGATCCTTCTTTCCGGCCTTGACGCCCCTGGGATCACTGAAGCCCTTTTCTCAACCCTGGCTCCCTTTTCGATCTCTATTCTGGACATCGAACAGATGGTGATCCGCGAACGCCTCATTTTGACGGTGCTCATCTCCTTGGATCCTGCCCATGCCGAAGCCATTGAGGCGGATTTAACTGCCTGTGGTGAGGATTTGAGCGTTGATATTGCCGTTTCCTTCTCCCACCTTGCCTCGGGTTCAATTGGGGTCAAAACCGGGCTTCTGCATGTCACTCTTTTAGGACAAACCCTGCGTCCTGCAGCCATCGCAGCAATCGCTGGAGAATTGGCTAACCATCAAGCCAACATCGAGCGTATCTATCGGACCGCCTCCTACCCGATCACCGCCTTTGAATTGGTCGTGTCAGGTGCCTCGCAACAGGAGATCCGAACCGCCCTTGCTGGGGTTTCTCGGCAACACGGGGTGGATATCGCGGTACAGCAGGGTGGCCTCATGCGCTGGGCAAAGCGACTAGTCCTGATCGATGTGGATTCAACCCTCATTAGGCAGGAAGTTATTGAATTGCTTGCGGCAAAGGCTGGGGTCGAGGCTGAGGTCACGAGGATCACGGACCGCGCCATGCGAGGAGAGATCGATTTTGAAGAATCTTTGAAGGCGCGAGTTGGTCTCCTTAAGGGGTTACCGGTATCTGTGATCGCGCAGGTTCGCGATGAAATCACCCTCACACCTGGGGCTCGCACTCTGATTCGCACTCTTCAAAAGTTGGGCCACACCGTGGCAGTTGTCTCGGGAGGTTTCGTTGAAGTCATCGAACCGCTGCTGAAGGATCTTGGTATTGACCTGTACCGTGCCAATAGCCTTGAAGTAATCGACGCACAGTTGACCGGACGGACTCAAGGAGTGATTATCGATCGCGCTGCCAAGGCTGTTGCATTGCGCGAATTTGCCGAACTCTCTGGTGTTGGCATGGAGCAGACCATTGCGATTGGCGATGGGGCCAACGATCTCGACATGATTACCGCAGCTGGACTTGGCATTGCTTTCAATGCAAAACCCGCTGTTCGTGAGGCCGCCGATAGTGCATTGAATCAGCCTTACTTGGATAGCGTCCTATACCTCATGGGAATTGCGCGCGAGGATGTCGAAGAAGCTGATCAGAGTCGGCAGGCGTGAATATCCGTAACCAGGATTCCACGAGCACCTAGAGCCCAGAGTGCGTCCATAACGTGATTGGTTTCCTTACGAAGAACCATTGCCCGCACAGCTACCCAATCTTCTTTCTGGAGCGGTGAGATGGTTGGCGATTCCAACCCGGGTGTAATTGCGCAGGCTTGTTGGACAAGGGCGCGCGGCACGTCGTAATCAAGAAGGACATAACGCCGAGCAATGATGACGCCTTGTAGGCGGCGGATAAGAATTTCAAGTTCGGGGCGAATCTCAGAATCGGCGCGTTGAATAAGCACTGCTTCACTTGCCAAAATTGGCTCACCAAAGATTTTCAAACCCGCTTGCCGAAGCGTGTTGCCAGTACTGACAACATCAGCGATCACATCAGCAACTCCAAGACGGACACTACTTTCAACTGCGCCATCGAGTCTGACGACAGTGGCCGAAATTTTCGCTTTGGAAAGGTAGTCTGAAACAAGTCCAGGATATGCAGTGGCTACCCGCTTTCCCTCGATATCCTTCAATGTCCAGTCACGCTCGATGCTTGCGGCAAAACGGAAAGTCGATGTTCCGAAATCCAACTCTAAGACTTCTTCTGCCAGAGCACCGGAATCAATTAAGAGATCCCTTCCGGTAATACCCGCTTCAAGCTCGCCAGAGCCGACATAAACCGCGATATCTCTTGGCCTTAGGTAATAAAACTCAACTCCATTGTCTGGATCCAACAGAACCAGGTCTCGCATATCAGTGCGTTGGCGGTAACCTGCTTCACGAAGCACTTCAGATGCCGACTCAGAGAGGGAGCCCTTATTAGGGACAGCGATTCGTAGCACGAGACTCCTTAAAGATATCGGTAGACGTCATCGAGGGAGATCCCTCGCGCCAACATCAAAGTTTGCAGGTGGTAGAGCAATTGGCTGATTTCCTCCGCCAATTTTTCATCACTCTCATACTCGGCTGCGAGCCAGACTTCACCGGCCTCCTCTAGAACTTTCTTGCCGATGAAATGCACTCCTGCATCGAGGGCTTGTACTGTGCCTGATCCGTCAGGTCGACCAAGAGCCTTCTGCTGGAGTTCAGCCCACAAATTTTCGAATGACTTCATTTCCGAACTTTACTGTACCAGCGAACGTTGAAGCTGAAGCATTTGCAAGGCTGCGCTAGCGGCTTCATAACCTTTATCTTCCACACTTCCGGGTAGCCCGGATCGCGCAATAGCCTGTTCTAAGGTGTCGCACATGAGTACGCCAAAGCCAATTGCTTTCTTCGACTTGAGAGTGAGATTCATGATGCCGTGCGTTACGCCTTCGCACACAAAATCGAAATGTGGGGTTTCACCGCGAAGCACCAATCCCAGGACAATCGCGGCGTCATAACCGCTATCTAGAATCATGGCCGCAGCAAGTGGGAGTTCGAAGGATCCGGGAACCCAATCCACTCGCAGTTCGCCTAAATTCCCCTGGCCGCATGCTCGCTCCGCGCCCGAAACAAGTGCTTGGCATATCTCCATATGCCACTGAGAACTGATGATTGCCACCCTCGCCCCCGGGACTTTTGGCACGGAAATTGCAGGCGCACCTTCACCACTCATCTGGTTGCTTCCTTTCCGAAGAGGTCGAGATCACTCGGGATTAAGTGGCCCATTCTGTCCCTTTTGCTAGCTAAATAACGGGCGTTCGATCTATTTTGCCCGACCACAAGTGGCACAATTTCGACTTCTATTCCGGCGTCTTCGAGGGCCGCTACCTTCTCAGGATTATTGGTCAACAATCGAATCTTTCGCAGATGCAATAACTCTAGTAGTTCGATTGCATCGTGCCACTTTCGCTCGTCTATTTCATGGCCCAGGGCTAGATTCGCGTCGACAGTGTCCAGCCCATTGTCCTGAAGAGCGTAAGCGCGAATCTTTTCAATCAATCCAATTCCGCGTCCTTCTTGTCCTCGTAGATAGATTAAGGCGCCCTTTCCTTCATCTTCGATGAGCGTTAGCGAGCTCTGCAATTGCGGACCACACTCGCATCGCGTGGAACCAAGCACCTCGCCGGTAAAGCACTCAGAATGTATCCTGACTAGAGGTACGTACGAATCATCCTCAGAAAGTTCAGAGCCGAGGGTCAGTAATACGTTCTCATCCCCCTCCGCTCCTTTTACAACCATTATCTTCCAATTGGCGCCGGGCCGCGGAAGTAACGATTCAGCTGCAATATCCGTTTGAGCGGTAACAATGGGATTTGAATAATTCAATTGCGCTAGTTCTGCGATGGAAATTGTAGGAATATTCCATTGTTCTGCGAACTCTCTCAATTGAGCTCCGCGCATCATCGATCCGTCATCATTGACCAGTTCTGATAAAACCGCCGTCCGTGGCAAGCCCGTTAATTGGCATAGAGCAACGCCAGCTTCCGTATGTCCCCTTCGACCAGTTAGTCCATCAGGATGAGCAATCAGTGGAAAGATATGTCCCGGGCGGACAAAATCTGATGCTACGGACGACGGATCTGCCAACGCGCGCGCAGTATTTGCGCGTTCTTGCGCCGAAATTCCCGTTGTTAATCCCTCTTTCACATCAACGGTAATTGTGAATGCGGTTCGTTTACTATCTTCATTGCGCGAGACCATAGGGGGAAGCCCTAGCGTCTTGGCTTGTCCAGAGTCCATGGCGACACAAACGACCCCAGAAGTATGCCGAACCATGAAGGCCATCTTCTGAGTGTCCATAAAGCTGGCTGGCGCGATCAAGTCTCCCTCATTCTCCCGATCAAAATCGTCGGTAACGATGATGAAAGACCCTTCTCTAAATGCTTTCAATGCATGCTGGATCATAAATTCCTCCCCGTATTCAGCAATCGTTCAACGTATTTAGCCAGGACATCCACTTCGATGTTGACGTGGTCCCCCACTCTTAGAAGCCCAAGAATCGTCTTGGACAGTGTTTCAGGGATCAGCCAGATTTCGATTTGGGAAGAGAGGTCATCAATGCTGCCAACTGTGAGTGACACACCGTCAATGGCGATAGAGCCTTGCGCGACAACATATTTCATTAGCTCCATTGGAATGGAAACCAGAAGCCGTTCCCATCGATCTCCGGGCTCACGTGCGATTACTCGACCTACACCGTCCACATGACCCTGCACTAGATGACCACCAAGACGTTCCACTGGCAATACTGCCAATTCCAAATTGACTCTACTTCCAAGCCGAAGTTCACTCAAACTAGAAAGTCGCAAGGTTTGAATCATGACATCGACTCTTATGGCATCGCTATCGTTCTTTGTGGCCGTTAAGCAGACACCATTTACACTAATTGAGTCACCTACCTTGATCTGCTTAGCCAACCGACCCGCGTCAAAGAGAATTTCAATCGAACTTTCGTGCTCAATCAATTTCTCGACTTTTCCCACTTCCTGAATCAGACCAGTAAACATCAGAATTTCACCTCTGCTTTCTCGCTAATTTTTGGTCGAAGTACCGTCACTGTGTCGGGGCCGCATCTATCGACTTTCATAATCTCAAAATCAATGCGTTGCGAGAGTGTCGTAATATTGAGGTCGCCAACAGCTTTCTTGCCCGCCCCCAATATGGTTGGGGCTTGATACCAGTGGATTTCATCGACCAAATTTGCCTTTAGTAGAGATGTCCCTAACCCCGGTCCCGATTCGATGAAAACTTGATTGACTTTAAGATCTACCAGAGCAGCGATTACTGTTTTCAAGTCTCTCGTTTTGAGGAAAATCGTCGGCGCTTCTGCATCGTTGAGATTAGAACCCTCGGGAATTGTTCGAGTTCCAACAACTATTCGAATTGGACGACGATCGTCGCCTCGTGGGATTAACGAAGGATTATCGGCTAAAGCTGTGCCTGTGCCTATAAGAATTGCATCAGACTCTGCACGACGTGCTTGTACAGAAGCTCTGGATTGCTCTGAGGTGACCCACTTGGACGTGCCATCGGGCGCGGCCGAATAACCATCCAAAGTGCTTGCGATCTTCCAAATGAGAAACGGTCTGCCAGTTTCAATTTTATGTAGCCATGACCGATTTGACTCTCTAGCTTCGCTTTCCATACAACCGAACGAGACTTCGACTCCAGCCTCGAGTAAATTTATTGCGCCACCTTGCGCCATGGGATTCGGGTCCTTCACCGCGAAGACGACGCGAGAGATCCCTGCATCTTTCAATGCCTGGGTACAGGGCGGGGTTTTCCCGAAATGATTACAGGGTTCCAGGGTCACATACATTGTGGCGCCCTTTGGATCGTTATGTCGGGCAGAACAGTCCATTAAGGCTCGTACTTCTGCATGTTCGCCACCAGCGTGAAAACCTTCACCGATGACTTCACCTGATGAAGAGAGAAGGACTGCTCCAACAATGGGGTTTGGAAATGTTCTGCCAAGGCCCGACCGGGAAAGATCGACGGCACGAGTCATATAGAGTCGATCGTCCATGTCTGCCCCTTAAGAATTACCGGGGGCAAAAAGCACATAGACCTAACGCAAGAACGGCGTTAGTTCAATACGCATCCCTTTATCCAGACTCTAACTGTCGGTCTTGGAATTTCGCCAAGTCAACCGACCACTGGATGTGGTCGGGTCGCGGACTCTCACCGCCGGTTCGGATTTACACCGACCCCCGGAACAACGTGGCTCTATTCTGGCACAGACTGCGCCAATGCGCGCAATTTAGTGATCATTTCGGCTGGATCCGGGGCTTTGAAGACCGCACTGCCCGCAACAAATGTGTCTGCTCCCGCTGCTGTAGCTATCTCAATAGTTTCTACTGAGATCCCACCATCCACTTGGAGCCAGATCGGACGTGCACCAATCATCTTTCTGGCCCTCTGAATCTTCGGGACCATGTCGTGCATGAAACTCTGGCCACCAAAACCAGGCTCCACCGTCATGATCAAATACATATCGACGAGATCTGAAAATTCCTCGTAATCAGTGATTTCGGTACCAGGTTTTACAGCAAGTCCTGCACGCGCGCCCTCACGTCGGATTGCCTTGAGCGTTCCTGCGATGTCCTCGGTCGCTTCAACGTGCAAGGTGACGCTCATGCAACCGACTTCTGCATATTGCGGTGCAATTCGATCAGCATCCAGAACCATCAAGTGTGCATCTACAGGAAGGATGCTCTCGCGAATAATTTTTGAGGCAGATTCAAAGTCGAAAGTGAAGTTGGGGACAAATAGGTTGTCCATCACATCCAAATGCAGAAGATCCGAAACTTCAGCAATACGGCCAATTTCAGCCGCAAGGTCATCAAAGTTTGCATTGAGAATACTGGGCGTGATTCTAATCTCTCGCGACATCTTCGAATCGTACCTGAGCCTAAGAGATTCGCTCGAATAGCGTGAGGAACACCGCTATGAGATTCGCTCGAATAGCGTGAGGAACACCGCTATGAGATTCGCTCGAATAGCGTGAGGAACATGGCATCCGTTCCGTGGCGATGGGTCCATAACTGCATAGAACCGTTAATTACGGCGTTATCGAGATTTGGCGGCAAATAGGGCTCAACTGATATTTGTCGTATGTCAGAGCGACGTCTTAACGCACTTGAGACTTGGACTTTCGTCTCGGCCAAGTGAGGCGAGCATGTTGCGTATCCGATGATTCCCCCTACTTCTGCGACATCAATGGCACTATCAAGAAGCTCTTTCTGCAATTGAGCCAATCCAGCAAGATCAGATGGCTTTCTTCGCCAGCGAACTTCAGGTCGGCGGCGTAATGCCCCAATCCCAGTGCACGGCACATCGGCAAGTACTGCACCAAATCTGCGGCCATGTTCTGAGATTTCACGCCCATCTCCAACCCATACTTCTCCGCCCGCAACCACTTGCTGTACGAGGTTTGCACGAGCAGGTGAGATTTCATTTGCCACAAACTTCTTACCAAAAGTTTGCGCCAGACTCGATATAAGCGCGGCCTTCCCGCCGGGTCCTGCACAAAGATCAAGCCAGTCATCTTTTTCTTTCGAGGCATCCGCAAAAACTGATCCAACCAGCTGCGAACCTTCATCTTGGATCCCAGCCTTGCGCGTTCGGATCAAGTCAATATCGCCAGGAATCGACATAGAGGTAGCGCCATATGGAGAATATTTTGTGGGCTCGCCGCCCAGCGCAAGTAGATCGGCTTGGGTAGAACGTCCCGGCCAAGAAACCAGAGTCGGTGACGCCGGCACATTGTTAGCCGAGAGCGCATCGGTTACTTCCTCCTCTTCACGGAGGAGATCAAAATACGCGGAGACAATCCACTCGGGGTGAGAGTATCTAATGGAGAGCCTCTCATTGCGGTCTTCCACCGAGGAAATGGAAGTAAACCATTCCTCAAGGGTCCACTTACTCACCCGACGCAAGAGTGCGTTGACGTAGGTGGCACGCGACTCCCCCAGAACCTTGCGGGCAAGTTCTACCGTGGCAGAAACGGCGGCGTGCGCGGGAACTCTCATCTCCATGAGTTGGTGCACACCTAAACGAGAAATATCCACGATGCCGGGATCCACGGAATCCCACACTCGATCACTGACTTGCGCAAGAATCCAGTCATGTCGACCCTGCATGCGCAGGGTCCCGTAAACCAATTCCGTCACGAAGGCCCTATCTCGTAATTCTAGAGAGCTCTCAGTGAGTGCTTTCGGAAGAAGCAAATTCGCATACGCATCACTCCGATTGACGAGGGTTAAAACTTCAAATGCAAGAACTCTCGCGGCATCTGGGCGAGGTTTACGAAATTTGCTCGACGTACTAGACAAAAGATTCACCGGCATGTGCACGCGCGCCATTGATCCAGCTCTTTGCCGATAAAACTTTCTTACCGGCAGGCGTAATCTCTTCAATGAGCAGGGTGCTTCCCTCACCACAACCCACCACGAGATTTCCGTCGTGAAGGGCTATTTCTCCGTTTTTCAATTGATGATCCATTAAATAAGGGCGTGCGCGGATGATGCGCATAGGTGCATCTCTCCAAGTGGTCCATGCTCCCGGCTCTGGTGTGAAGGCGCGTATCTGGCGATTCAGTTGAGCGGAATTCTGGCTCCACACGATCCGGGCATCTTCTCTCGTGATCTTGGGCGCATAGCTCACCCCATTCTCTGATTGCCTAACGGGCGGAACGCTTGTTGCGATTAAGCCGATAGCCTGTTCAATCAGCTCTGGTCCCAAGTGAGCCATCCTCTGTAGGCACTCGCCAGAATTCTCATATGGCTGATTGGGAATCGAACGTTGTACGTGGATGGGACCGGTGTCCATGCCCGCATCCAACGCAAAAACGCTCAAGCCTAGCTCGTTATCTCCATTAAGAATCGCCCGCTGTACTGGTGCGGCGCCTCTCCACCGAGGCAAGAGAGAAAAATGAAGATTAATAAATCCAAATCTTGGCACCCTCAAAATGGGTTCTGGTAAAATAACTCCGTATCCGATTGTGATGACAAGATCAATATTTCTCAAAGGCTCCGCCAGTTCGGCTGGTTCCTCTGGCTTCACGCAGGGAACATTGTGCGCTGCTGCCCACGAGGCGACTTGCGAGGCTCTGACGCTTCGACCGCGACCGGCTCGTCTATCAGGTCGGGTGATTACGAGAAGAAGGTCGTGCTCGGATCCGTGTAGCCAATCGAGGGTCGGAATAGCCACGGATGGAGTCGCCGCAACAGCGATACGCATTAAAGCCCTTTGCCGTAGGTGTAATGCGGCGAGATTCTAATCTCCTTTGCTCCGGCCTCTTCGGCAAGTCCGAACCATTCGGATTCGCGGATTTCCTTCATTGCGCTCTTACGATCTTCTTTAGAGAGGCGATCAATAAAGAGAACCCCGTCAAGGTGGTCCGTCTCATGCTGAAGTGCTCGCGCTAACAATTTGCTCCCCTCAACTGTGATCGGTTCGCCGTACATGTTCCATCCCTTGGCCACAACTCGAAATGCACGAGACGTGTTATATCGGAGCTCTGGGAAGGAAAGGCAACCTTCCTCTCCCTCTTGCAGATCCTCACTCAAATCCAAAGTCGGATTAATGAGATGACCAAGAGCTTCATCAATATCCCATACGAAAACTCGAAGGGGCACACCGATCTGAGGAGCGGCTAACCCGGCGCCTGGGGCGTCCATCATGGTGTCGGTTAGATCCGCCACAAGTACTCGCAACTCTTTGTCGAAATCAACCACTGGCGCAGAAGGAGTTACGAGAACTGGATCGCCAAATAGACGGATGGGTTGAATGGACATGGTGGAAGTCTAATGGGTTAGAGAATATGGATCGACTCTCATTGTAAAGAGTGGCTTGTGGGACATCGAACGACGCCGCTGCAATTCATGGAGAAATTCAATGACTAATGGCGCCACAGAAAAAGGTGCTGAGATCAAGACTCGTGACCTCCCATTCTCTCGTGGGTGCGGTCCCGATAACTGGACCTGCGCAGATATCCGTTCTTCGCGACGGGCCGTTTCGAGTCCCGAATAAAGTGAAGTAGCCTCCAAAGTATCTGTCTCAAGGCTGATGTATCGGTAGTAAGGCGGAAATTTCAATTCCTCGCGATCTTGTAGTTCCTTGCGAACCATCGCCGTCGCATCCCATCGCGTCAAGGAAGCAACTACCGGATGACCAGGGTCTAGAGTCATAAAGATAGTTCCAGATTCCGAAACTAAACTGGCGGCATCAAAAAACTGCTCCCGTGCAGTTTCTGCTGCTCGAAGATCCGTGTGACCGAAAAATCTCGTACCTTCCAACAGTGCCACCGCTGAATAACCTCCAGGAGTCGAAGGTTGGGAACCGGGAGTCGCCACTACGAGTGAGGGTAGGTGTGGGATGTGATCCACGATGTGATCACCAGAGGAATTGATAATTTGATTGGTCGGAAAGGCTCTCCCGATCTCTTCTGCAAATCTATCTATTCCTCGGGAGGCTATATAAATCAGGGCGCCCTGACACCATGAACAATGCCACGATGGGAACTGTTTCAAACAGAGAACACACTGGGGATCTCGACCTGCAGCTTTCTGTTCAAGCCGACCTCCACATTCACAGAGAGAAATGTTTCGACATTTATTACAGAGCACCGCATTGCCATAGCCCTTGCGTGGAACCAGAAAAAGAACGGGTCCGGATTTGAGAGCTGTTCGGACAATAGAAAAAACTTTGCTTGGGAGTAGTTCTCCGTGCGTCTGCGATTGAGCGGTCACGGCGCGGCGCCTCTTCGAAGAGATCTGAGCGATCCATCCCGTATCGATCAGTCTTGCCAGCTCAAGCGAAGGCGAAAAGCCAAGAAAAATTAGATTCTCCTTGCTTTCGTTTGCCCGTATCAGAGCCACGTCGCGAACATTCCAACCAGGGCTGCGCGGTTCATAGAGGAGTTCTGACGTCTCGCCCAAGACGATTAATGTTGAGCCTGGTTGCAAAGGAGCGAATATCGAACCACGAAGCCCGAGCGCCACTCTCGAACTTCTGTTCACTACTTTCAAATAGTTGCGGTAGCGATCTTCTCGTGAAAGGTGACCATCAAGGCGCGCAACCGACTCCCTTGGCAGAAGAAGTAGGAGTTCGTTTTCGATGTGCACGAGTTGGCGCTCATCCGGCGCAACGAGAAGTACCTGTCCGTGCTCAATCCGGCTGGCTATGAGACGTGAAACCACCTGGGAGAGATCGAGTGAAGGCGGAAGCGACCAGAATGCCCTCACCTCTTTCTTGAGGAGTTCTGGGGGGATATCGCCCCGATTAACCCTTGGCAATTCAAACTCTTTCGGAAGGCCAATTGGCTCTTTATCTACAGACGCGACTCTCGGCGGAATCGCACCGCGTATTACGTCATATGGTGCCCCCGCCCATCTTCGAGCGACTAGAGAAATCAGTGCCAGGGATTCCGACGTAGCAACGCAATGAGAGGACAGAACTTTGAGTAACACCTTCAGATTGCCTGCGTTTGGCGAACTCTCGATTCTTTCCAGAATTAGCGCTTCATGGATCGAGTTTCCAAATTCGACCTGAACTCGAACTCCCGTCTGAGCAACGCTAGAAAGAGCTTCAGGCACCCAATAATCGAAGGGCGAATCCAAGTGGAAAACGCCAGTATCAACCCAGACTCGAGCAACGGGAAGTTCGATTGCGACGGTCGGTTTACCAGAGGAACCCAGTTGGGATTTCAGGCGGAGTGGTCGAGGTGCAACCACAATGATCAGCTACTGTGCGGCAGCGCGTAATGCCTCTACGCGATCAGTCGCTTCCCATGTGAATTCCGGTAACTCGCGGCCAAAGTGACCGTATGCACTTGTCAAAGAATAAATAGGGCGCAATAGCTGCAAGTCTCTAATAATTGCAGCGGGACGTAAATCAAAAGTAGCGAGTACGGCTTCTTGAATTTTCGAGACCGAAACATTTTCGGTTCCAAAGGTTTCGATGAAAAACCCTACGGGCTGCGCCTTCCCGATTGCGTATGCCACCTGTACTTCACAGCGACGGGCAAGTCCGGCTGCCAGGACATTCTTGGCAACCCAACGCATGGCATAGGCGGCCGAACGATCAACTTTTGAAGGGTCTTTTCCGCTGAAGGCGCCTCCCCCGTGTCGGGCCATGCCTCCATACGTATCAACGATGATTTTGCGTCCAGTAAGTCCCGCGTCGCCCATGGGGCCACCGATAACGAATCGTCCCGTGGGATTGATAAGAATGCGAAGATCCTTACGAGATAGTTCTACACCCGCAAGAATTGGATTGATGACACTTTCAATGAGATCAGGTGTCATGGTCTTGAGAAGATCCACATCGGGTGAATGCTGACTGGAAATTACGATGGTGTTGAGTGCAACGGCTTTATTGCCTTCGTACTCAATGGTTACCTGGGTTTTTCCATCGGGACGCAAGTAGCCGAGTTCACCGCTTTTGCGCACGCGTGATAATTGTTGAGCCAATTTGTGCGCTAACGAGATGGGAAGGGGCATAAATTCAGGAGTGTCATCGCAGGCGTAGCCGAACATCAGACCTTGGTCTCCTGCTCCCTGCAAATCCAAAGGATCTACTGAAGAAGAAACGCGATTCTCGTACGCATCATCCACTCCTTGGGCAATATCCTGTGACTGTTGTCCGATAGAGATTGATACACCACAGGTATTTCCGTCGAAACCCTTTTCAGAAGAGTCGTATCCGATACCAAGCACGGTGTCACGGACGATTCCCATCACGTCGGCGTATCCATCGGTGGTGACTTCTCCAGCAACATGAACTTGTCCGGTCGTAATGAGTGTTTCCACGGCAACACGGCTCTTCTTATCCTGCCCGAGAAGTGAATCCAAAATGGCATCAGAGATCTGATCCGCAATCTTGTCAGGGTGTCCTTCTGTTACTGATTCGGAGGTAAATAGGCGCTTAGACATTGGGCAAACTTAGCCGATTTTGTACTTGGTCGAGTAGTACGTTGGCAAGTGTCTCCTTGCGGCCTTCGGAAACCGAGATAACGGTCCCATCCTTTGATATGACTGTCCCCCTTGTGAGATCACTTCCAAAAATGGCGCCACCGGAGACATCATTTACATAGAGTAAATCGACACCCTTTTCCCTTAGTTTGGTCTCGGCATTCGCCATGTGGTCTTGCGTTTCTGCTGCGAACCCGACGATAACTTGGCCGCTCTTGCGCTTACTCGTTGCCTTTACGAGAAGATCCGGAGTGGGTTCTAATTCGATTGAAGTCAGCGCTCCCTTTTTTATCTTTTCATCACCTCGGCGCACGGGTTTTGCATCTGCAACTGCTGCGCACATCACCAGAACATCGCACCATTCAAAGTGCTCATCAATAGCGGATTCAAGCTCTGCTGCAGTTTCAACTCTGGTCATTGTCACACCCTCAATATCTGGAAGATCACAGTTGGCAGCAATCAGATGAACCTCCGCTCCACGGGCCGCTGCAGCCTGGGCAATTGCATAGCCCTGCTTTCCAGATGAACGGTTTCCGATAAATCGAACTGGATCGATCGGTTCGCGAGTGCCACCTGCAGTGACTAAAACTTTTCGCCCCAGAAAATCTGCGTTCTCCCCGACCATCTGATGGAACTCTTCAAGAATTCGCCATATCTCTGGGAATCGACCCGGACCGATGTCAGCACCCGTGAGTCGTCCAACATCGGGATCAATTACGATGTACCCACGCGAACGTAGTATTGAAACATTCTCCACGGTTGATGGATTGAGCCACATATTGGGGTGCATCGCAGGAATAATCATTTTTGGCGCACTTGATGCTAGAAGCACATTGGTAAGAAGATCATCTGCTCGACCTTGCGCCACGCGTGCAATTAGATCGGCGGTTGCTGGAGCAATGAGGATAAAGTCTGCATTGTGCGCCAATTGAATATGCGCCACTCCAGGTACATCTTCCCAGACCTGCGTAAGGACGGGTCTACCAGATAGCGCCTCCCACGTCGCAGTTCCTACGAAATTCAAAGACGCCGGTGTTGGCACGACTGTGACGAGAAATCCGTGGTCTTGGAGTCGTCGTACGAGATCGCACGCCTTATATGCGGCAATGCCACCGCCAATTCCGAGAATTACCTCTCGGCCTGTCGCTGACATCTGCGTCCTATCGAAATTTAAGCGGTTGGTTCGAGATTCTCGATTGTCAGCAGACCCTCGTTGATCTCGCGAAGAGCAATGGAAAGAGGCTTTTCGTGAACGTGCGTCTCGACAAGAGGACCAACATATTCAAGTAAGCCCTCTCCCAACTGGGAGTAATAAGCGTTGATCTGGCGGGCACGCTTTGCCGCATAGAGAACCAGGCTGTACTTCGAGCCACTCTTATCCAGAAGTTCGTCAATCGGTGGATTTGTAATGCCGTCCATGCAAGCCCCTTTTACGCTAGATCTTGCTCCGCCCTTACGGGCAGCCCAAGGTGGTAAACCGAAATATGTATCGTGGTTAAGTGGCTAAGGCTACCAGTGCCTCGACCACTCTCTCGACCTGGTCATTTACGATCACAACGTCAAATTCCTTGGATAAGGCCAGTTCGTATTGCGCCAATTCGAGGCGATGAGCCCGTCTCTCGGGCGAATCAGATCCACGTCCTTCCAGCCTGGCCACAAGGTGCTCCCAGCTCGGGGGTTCAAGGAAGACCAGAATTGCCTCCTTGCTATGAGCCCGCACCTGGCGCGCACCTTCTATTTCAATTTCAAGAAGAACATTCTGTCCCCGAGCAAGAGCCCTTTCGACACCTGCCCGAGGTGTTCCATATCGCGCGCCCGCAAACTCTGCCCACTCCAGAAATTTATCGTTGGAGACCTCTCGCTCGAATTCTGTTTCGGTGAGAAAGAAATAGTCAACGCCGTCCTTTTCGGAGATTCTTGGAGGCCGAGTCGTTGCTGAGACACTTACCCAGAAATCTGACACCTCGCGTAGCCGCATGGCCACAGTGCTTTTCCCAACTCCTCCAGGGCCCGAAAGAACAATTAGTCGTCCTCTCTGGCTTGCAAGTACTTGATCCGATGGGCGAAATTCGTCCAACAACTCCTGTTTCTGATGTCTGCCCAAACCCTGTAATCGTCTGGTTGGAGAAATCGAAAGTCTTTCCATTATCAACTTGGCCCGGATCCTTCCCACACCTGGCAAAGACTCCAACAATTCACTCACACGCATTTTTCCAATCGCCTCATCGCTCTTTGCAAAATTCAAGACGTCACCAACACTTAACTCACCGTTCTTCACCTTTAACTTCATCGTGGCCCGGGAACGGCGCGCGGCAGTTGCTTTCAATAAAGCACTGGCTCGCTGCTCTGGAGTTAAAATTGGCGGAAGCGACATGCTAGGAATCTACCTTGTCCGTATCAATTAATTGAGTTCGCTGGCTATAGCCGCGGTTCGCTCCCGCATGGCTTGAAAACCCTGCGACCAGTATTGAGTGATTGGACGCCCGATGACTAGATAACTTGCTCCTGCTGCCAAGGCACCCTTTGGATCCATCGTGCGCTGTTGATCATTGAGAGCGTCGCTGGCTAGACGTACGCCGGGCGCAATAATCGTCATATGCGGCCCGATTGCAGTACGGATCGCAGAAATCTCCTGCGGGGAACAGACGATTGCCCGGGCTCCTGCTTCCTTTGCTAGCGTGGCAAGTTTGACCGCACTCGCGATCGGATCTTCCTTAAACCCGACCTCCTTTAAGTCCGCGCTCCCTAGGGAAGTGAGGATTGTGACTGCCGTTATTTCGACATTTGGGGCTGCCTCAACCGCCGCGGCGATCATCGCTCGGCCACCCGTTGCGTGAACTGTAAGAAAGCGCGGATTGAGATCCACGATTTGTTTCGTGGCCGAAGCGACAGTGTTGGGAATATCATGGAATTTCAAGTCGAGAAAAAGTTCGGCATCTGTCGCATCCTGGATTGTGCGGACACCGACTTTCCCAAATGTCGTGAAGAACTCGAGCCCCAACTTATATCCAGAGACATAGCCTTGCGAAGCTTCTATCCAAGATTTGGCAATATCCAAATCGGAGGTATCAATTGCAAGAATGATTGGCGCACGTGAAATCATATTTCCTTCTCCCTGCCTCGGTTTAGACTAGATCGATCATTCAGTTCTATTCTCGGTGTGCATAACCAATTGCCTCACGTAGTGAAGTGAAACCTTTGTTCATAAGTAGGGCACGCAATTCATTCTGAACGTTTATGACCGCCATGGGATTTGAAAATGTTGCAGTACCAACACTGACTCCACTTGCTCCCGCCAATACGAGTTCTAGTGCATCACTTCCGGTTCTCACTCCCCCCATTCCAAGAATCGGAATTTTTGGAATGGCTTGATGAACCTGATAGATAGCGCGGACCGCAACGGGGCGAATAGCCGGTCCTGAGAGTCCTCCCGTCCTACCCGCAAGGTGCGGGCGCATCGTCTCTGTATCGATGACCATGCCAAGCAATGTATTGATAAGTGAGAGTGCGTCTGCACCTGCACTCACTACACCTCGAGCTATCTCGACAATGTCGGTAACATCAGGTGAAAGTTTCACGATAATGGGCAACTCACCCCCGAGCGTTCGTCGTACTCCATCGACAACTGCGCGTGACGCATCTGGATCACAAGCGAAAACAAGCCCCCGATTCTCAACGTTTGGACAAGAGATATTCACTTCAACCGCTGCTATTCCCGGAACAGATCGAAGTCGGCGGGCCAAGATTGAATACTCTTCGACGTTCTCTCCCGCAATTGAGATGATGATTCGTGCATTCTGCGAAATAAGCCAAGGCACATCATCTCTGAGAAAGGCGTCAATGCCAGGACCTTGCAATCCGATCGAGTTAAGCATTCCACTTGGAGTCTCGGCCATTCGCGGGGTGGGTCTTCCAGGACGGGCCTTGAGCATGATCGATTTGGTGACGACCGCCCCAATTTCTCGCAATGGAAAAAATTGCGCCAGTTCGCGTCCCGAGCTTGCGCATCCGCTTGCTGTGAAGAGCGGAGTGGGAAACCATGCGGGACCAAGTGTGGTTGAAAAATCAAATCCAGTAGACATCTAGTGGGTCACCTTCCCGACTAAATCCCAACGAACCGAGGCACCATCCATGACTGGGCCGTCGATACAGGATCTGAGCATCGAAACAGTTCCGTCACTATTCTCAACAGGCAGCACACAGGTCATGCAAACACCTATCCCACACGCCATCGACTCTTCAACCGCACACTGATGAACAACGTCGGCGTCGGATGCAATTTTCGAGATTGCAGAAAGCATTCCCATTGGGCCACATGAATAGATAACGTCGACGACGCCCTCCGCAATCAACTCCTCAAGTGGGTCTGTCACCTTGCCGCGGATTCCGGCACTTCCATCTTCTGTATAAATTTTGAGTGAATTGACCGAACGCTTTCCTTCAGTAGGAGCATAGATCTTGGCCGCTGAGCTCGCGCCCAAAATCATATCCACGCGGCAGCCCCGAGATTTCAGCACTTCGGCCAAGCCGAAAAGCGGAGCGGATCCATACCCTCCGCCGATAAGCAATGCTTGAACCGGCTCGGTAGGGATACCAAACGCACTTCCGAGAGGTACGACAATATCCAATTCAACACCCTCGGATTGTTCGCAGAGCCACCTACTTCCGGCACCATGAGGTGCGACGATCAACTCCATTGTTCCGCCGTAGTCTCCCCGATGAGAAATTCGAGAAATTGCAAACGCTCTTCGAAGTATCATCCTTGAGTTCTCTCCGCCTACGGCGATGGCGACAAAATTGCCAGGCCGGCAATGCGTGACTAACTCCCCGACATTGACCAGGATTTGGTGGTACTGCCCAATTCGTTTGTTGCCCATCACAGTGGCATTAACTGCCTTAGCATGCCGGTTTATTGGACTCATAATCACGCCAACCACTCTTGCAGGGAGCGGATACTGAACTCGCCGCGTTGGAGGGATTGGATACCCGCTACTGCTGCAGTAAATCCTGCTGTTGTCGTTATGCAGGGAATCGAGTTCTGAACCGCTGCGGTCCTGATGAGCCAGCCATCGTGTCTGGTTCCCCTTCCCACTGGAGTATTGATGACAAGATCAATCGTTCCGGAAGCGATGAGTTCAACCGCCGTTCTCTCGCCAAATAGTCCAGGACCTTCAGAATTCTTCCGGACAGTTGAGGTGGTGATTCCATTCTCGGCGAAAAATTTTGCTGTGCCGTCCGTAGCAATGAGAGCAAATCCCATCTCCAAGAGTGCTCGGGCCGGCTTCAATCCATCCGGTTTGTCTTTATCGGCGAGTGAAATAAAGACCTTGCCCGATTTTGGAAGTGGCCCAAAAGAAGCTATCTGGCTCTTGGAGTAACTTTCGCCAAACGAGTCAGCAATTCCCATTACTTCACCCGTTGAACGCATCTCGGGTCCGAGAACGGCATCCACACCGCGCCCGTCGCTCCTTCTAAAGCGGTTCCACGGTAGGACAGCTTCTTTGACGGAGATACCTCGCGCCTCTCCATCACCGTGAGCAGGCAGTAGCCCTTCTTCACGAAGTGTCCTAATTGAGGCGCCAAGTGCGATGCGGGCCGCGGCTTTCGCTAAAGGTACCCCTGTCGCTTTACTGACGAAAGGGACCGTACGAGATGCACGCGGGTTTGCCTCAAGAACATAAAGGACATCACTTGCCAATGCGAACTGAATATTGATGAGACCTAGTACACCTACAGCACGGGCGATCTTCTTAGTGGCGCTCCGTATCTCTTCATGTTGAGTCGCCGTTACAGTCATCGCAGGAATCACGCACGCGCTATCACCCGAGTGGATGCCTGCCTCTTCAATGTGTTCCATAACTCCACCGAGGAAGAGTTCAACTCCGTCAAAAAGTGCATCGACGTCAATTTCAATCGCTGAATCCAAGAAGCGGTCCACCAAAACTGGATGGTCCGGAGTTATGTCAGTTGCGCGGGAGATGAATCCACCCAGAGAAGCGTCATCGTAGACAATTTCCATTCCACGCCCGCCAAGCACAAAGGATGGACGGACAAGCACTGGATATTCGATTCTATGGGCAATTTCAAGTGCTTCCTGATGAGAAGAGGCCATGCCAAATTGTGGCGCCGTCAGGTCTTCTTCATGGAGCAGGGCACCAAACGCGCCACGTTCTTCAGCCAAGTTAATGGCTTCCGGGCTCGTGCCAAGAATTTGGACTCCTGCACTTTTGAGAGCTGCCGCCAATCCAAGAGGTGTCTGTCCGCCTAACTGCGTAATGACACCCAGAACCGGTCCAGCTTGCGTCTCAGCATAAACAATCTCTAGAACGTCTTCCAAAGTTAGAGGTTCGAAGTAGAGGCGATCACTTGTGTCGTAATCTGTCGAAACAGTTTCTGGGTTGCAGTTGATCATGATTGTTTCTAAATCTTGTCTACCTAGTTCGAATGAGGCGTGAACACAGGAGTAATCGAATTCAATTCCTTGGCCAATTCTATTTGGTCCACTTCCAAGGATGATTACTGCCGGCCTGGTGCGCGAGCGAACTTCGGTCTCTTCTTCGTAACACGAATAGTGGTAGGGCGTGAACGCCTCGAATTCAGCCGCACAAGTATCAACCGTCTTATAAACAGGCCTTATATTGAGATGATGTCTCTGACGGCGAATGTCCTCTTCTGGCACGCCACGCAACTGTGCTATCTGTAAATCGGAGAATCCCATCTGTTTAGCCGAACGCAACAAATCCGATGTGAGCTCTCCTGGGGTGGCGATCTCGGCCGCTTGCGTATTGATGAGTTCAATTTCAGTGAGATACCACCTATCGATTTTCGTGGCGGCGTACACTTCCTCAATCGTCGCTCCAAACCAGAGCGCTTGTTGGACCTCCTTGAGTCGGTATTCAGTCGGCACCTGCATTGACGACAAAAGCGCCAACTTCAAATTCTCGGACCGTTCAAAGGGCCAGGCAAAGGGCGCCTCTTTCCGCTCAAGGGAGCGCAGGGCTTTTTGCAATGCCTCCGGGAAGGATCGACCGATCGCCATCGCCTCTCCAACGCTCTTCATTGTCGTGGTGAGACGTGGGTCTGCGTCGGGAAACTTCTCAAAGGCGAAGCGGGGAGCCTTGACCACAACATAATCAAGGGTCGGCTCGAAAGATGCCGGCGTGACCTTCGTAATGTCATTTTCAATTTCATCGAGGGTATAGCCGATTGCCAGTTTTGTAGCGATTTTCGCGATCGGAAAACCTGTGGCTTTAGATGCCAACGCACTCGAGCGAGAAACTCGAGGGTTCATCTCAATAACGATGATTCGTCCGGTATCAGGGTTGACGGCGAATTGGATATTGCAGCCTCCAGTGTCAACTCCCACTTCACGGATAATCCTCAAAGATAGATTGCGAAGGTTTTGGAATTCGACATCAGTTAATGTCATGGGCGGGGCCACGGTTATGGAATCACCCGTATGAACGCCCATTGGATCAAGATTCTCAATACTGCAAACGACTACTACGTTGTCGTTGCGATCACGCATAACCTCAAGTTCGTATTCCTTCCACCCGAGAATTGATTCCTCGAGTAAAACTTCCGTTGTCGGACTGTGTCGCAATCCTGCTCCTGCAATCTGTTCTAACTCTGTCGCATCAAATGCAATTCCAGACCCAAGACCGCCCATCGTAAAAGAGGGTCGGATCACGACGGGATATTTAAGCAGATCAACTGCTGCGAAAGCGTCATCCAAGGTATGACAGATTATTGATTGCGATGACTCTCCGCCCACCTTCTCGACGATATCTCGGAAGAGTTCGCGATTCTCTCCACGTTGAATGGCATCAACATCTGCACCGATAAGTCTGACTCCGAACTTCGTGAGAGTTCCACGCTCGTGAAGTGCCATCGCCGCATTGAGAGCCGTCTGTCCCCCTAAGGTCGCAAGAAGAGCATCAGGTGCTTCCTTCTCGATTATTCGTTCGAGGTACTCGGGAGTGATTGGCTCGATGTAAGTCGCATCGGCAAATTCCGGGTCGGTCATAATGGTTGCAGGATTGGAATTCACGAGAATCACTCGAATTCCCTCGGCTTGCAACACTCGGCACGCTTGGGTTCCGGAATAATCAAATTCGCACGC
Organism: Candidatus Nanopelagicaceae bacterium; assembly: GCA_041659345.1. Classification (GTDB taxonomy): domain Bacteria; phylum Actinomycetota; class Actinomycetes; order Nanopelagicales; family Nanopelagicaceae; genus QYPT01. The sequence goes on from JBAZYI010000002.1 coordinate 31,305, forward strand.
CTGACCGATGACAATCGGTCCACTGCCGATTACCAGAACACTCTTAATGGATGTATCTAATGGCATCAGACACCGACTCGTTTCGTAGACATCATTTCAATAAAGCGATCAAAGAGATAAGCGGCATCGTGCGGGCCAGCGGCCGCTTCAGGGTGGTACTGGACACTAAATGCAGGAGCCTCCAACATGCGAATACCCTCTACAACTCCATCGTTCAAACTTACATGGCTCACTTCGCCGGGGCCGTATACAGTGGTAAAAATGTCATCTGTTGGCGCCTGTAGGGCGAAGCCGTGATTATGGGCAGTAATTTCAACTTTTCCTGTTGTCTTGTCCATGACTGGTTGGTTGATACCACGATGTCCAAATTGGAGCTTGTAAGTACTAAAACCCAATGCCCGTCCGAGAATTTGGTGACCAAAGCAGATTCCGAAGAGAGGAATTTCTGCATTCAATATCAATCGGACAGTTTCGACGACATCGTTCATAGTTGCGGGATCGCCAGGTCCATTTGATAGAAAGACGCCATCGGGAGCCAATGCTTGGATTTGTTGGAATGTTGTGTCATGCGGCAATACGTGAACTTCGACACCGCGCGCCGAAAGGAGTCGCGGGGTGGACGACTTAATTCCTAGATCGATTGCGGCAACAGTGAACCGCTTCTCTCCGCGCGCCGGAATTACATATGCCTTTTTGGTCGAGACATCACTGGTGAGATGCGCTCCCGTCATGGAAGCACTCTTGCGGACCTCTATGACCATTTCTTCGCGGCTCAAATTGAGTTCTGAGAAGATTCCCACGCGCATTGCTCCACGATCGCGAAGGTGGCGAGTAATCGCCCGAGTATCAACTCCCTGTATGCAAACAATGCCCTGCTTGATTAATTCGTCTTCCAAATTTCCATGACTGCGCCAGTTACTTCGAATAGTTGAAGGATTTCGAACTGCGAAACCAGAGACCCAAATTTTCTCAGATTCGTTGTCCTCGGTATTGACGCCTGTGTTTCCTATGTGCGGAGCGGTCATGACAACTACCTGCTTGTGGTAAGAAGGATCGGTTAATGTCTCCTGATACCCAGTCATACCCGTGGCAAAGACTGCTTCGCCAAATGTCTTTCCCGTGGCGCCCCAGGACTTTCCTTCAAAAATACGCCCATCATCAAGGACGAGAAATGCCTTAGATCTCATTCTGCGCCTTACTTGGAACGAGTTGAGAGTTGAGAACGGTCGGTTCTCCACGGAAGAACGTGGCAACGACAGAACCAGGAAATTCCATTCCATGGAAAGGAGTGTTGCGGCTGCGGGAAACCCCGAGATCTCGATCTACCTTCCAAGAAAGCGTGGGATTGATGATGGTTAAGTGAGCGTTTGAACCCGCACGTAACTCCTGACCGTGCCCTTCATAACCTGCAATACGAGCCGGCGCGTAAGACATTCGATCGGCCAGGTCGTTCCAACTCATAAGCGAAGTCTCCACCATCGTGGCGTGCACGATGGACAGAGCGCTCTCGAGACCGATCATGCCGAATGAAGCAACTTGCCATTCACATTCCTTGCTCTCCGCAGGGTGAGGTGCATGGTCTGTAGCAACAATATCTATTGTCCCATCAGCGAGTCCCTCACGCAGGGCCATAACATCACTCTTTGTTCTCAATGGAGGATTGACCTTGAATATTGGGTCGTACGAAGTGGCGTATTCATCAGTTAGAAGTAGGTGATGTGGAGTTACTTCTGCTGTGACTTGGATTCCTCGAGCCTTAGCCCACCGAATGATTTCCACTCCACCAGCAGTTGTGACGTGACAGACATGTAACCGCGATTTCACGTGATCGGCTAAGAGAATGTCTCGCGCGATAATTGCTTCCTCTGCGACTGCCGGCCATCCTTTGAGTCCTAAACGCGAAGAGACCACTCCTTCATTCATTTGGGAATCTTTTGTCATTTGCGGATCTTGCGCATGCTGGGCGATGACTCCATTAAACTTCTTAACGTATTCCAGCGCTCTTCGCATCACGATTGGATCAAAAATACAATTGCCATCGTCACTAAATACTCGAACTCGCGCTTCTGAATCCGCCATCGCCCCGAGTTCGGCTAGAGCTTTGCCAGCCAGTCCCTGCGTGACAGCGCCGATTGGGTAAACATCGCAATAGCCGCTCTCTTGTCCTAATCGGTATACCTGCTCCACTACCCCTGCAGTATCTGCAACCGGAAATGTATTTGCCATGGCCGAGACTGCGGTGAAGCCGCCCTTGGCCGCCGCTCTTGCACCAGATGCAACGGTTTCAGCCTCTTCTCGACCAGGTTCACGTAAATGGGTATGAAGATCAACGAGTCCCGGAAGTACCATGCACCCCGCAATATCAATCTTCTTAGCGCTCGACGCACCAGGGTCGGTGATTGTCCCGGCGATCTGTGCGACTAAGCCTCCAGCAATATAGATGTCCGACTTTTCGCCATTGGGAAGTGTGCCGCCCTTAAGGATATAACTTGTCATGAAATTAGAACCCCATCTTCATCCGGAGAGCCAGCGAGAAGCAAATACAGAACCGCCATACGAACGCTCACTCCATTAGCCACTTGTTCGACAATGACAGAACGTGCACTATCTGCACTTTCCGCGGTGATTTCCAATCCGCGGTTCATTGGACCAGGATGCATAATAATTGAAGAACTTTTCATTAGTTTGAGACGATTATTGTTGAGACCGTAATAGTGGGAATATTCGCGAGCTGTAGGAAAAAACAAATCATCCATTCGCTCTTGCTGGATTCGAAGCATCATCACTGCGTCGACAAGTGGCAACGTGGCGTCAAGATCATACGAAACTTGCGCTGGCCAAGTCTCAACACCAAGAGGAAGAAGAGTGGGAGGCGCTACGAGGATTACATGTGCGCCAAGAGTCGAAAGCAGAATGACGTTAGAGCGAGCCACACGAGAATGAAGGATGTCTCCCACAATTGCAATTGTGAGACCGCGAAGATCTCCTATACCTGCTCTTAAGTGCTTGCGGATTGTGAAGGCATCAAGAAGCCCTTGTGTCGGATGTTCATGTGTTCCGTCTCCAGCATTAATCACGCTTCCATTCGTCCACTGCGATTCTGCCAATCGGTGAGCCGCGCCAGAAGCTGGATGCCTGAGGATGACCGCGTCCGCCCCCATCGCTTGGAGAGTGAGCGCGGTATCTTTGAGCGACTCGCCCTTGCTAATACTTGATCCTTTTGCGGAGAAATTGATGACATCTGCGGATAATCGCTTAGCCGCCGCTTCGAAGGAAATCCTGGTACGAGTCGAATCTTCATAGAAAAGGTTAACGATGGTTCTGCCACGTAACGTCGGCAGTTTCTTGACTGGTCCTTCTGAGACGCGAGCCATCTCCTGTGCCGTGTCGAGTATTGAGAGTGTTTGAGCGTAACTGAGGTCCGAGGCAGAGAGCAGATGGCGCATTAGTTTGTCTCCATACTCTCAAGAAGCACTTCGTCAATTCCGTCAATTTCACTGAGGTGTACCTTGACTGCTTGCTGGCGCGAAGTTGGCAGGTTTTTGCCAACGAAATCGGCCCTAATGGGAAGTTCGCGATGACCGCGATCTACTAGTACCGCCAACTGGACCGTACGTGGGCGGCCGATTTCGCCAAGGGCGTCGAGAGCTGCCCTAATGGTTCGCCCGGAGAAGAGAACGTCGTCGACCAAAATGACGTCTTTTCCTTCAATTCCGCTGAGAGGCGTCATTGTCGGAACCAGGGGCCGAACGGGGCGCATTCTTAAATCGTCCCGATGCAGGGTGATATCAACTGTGCCGACGGAAACGCCCTTGCCTTCGATGGATGAGATCATCTTTGCCAGACGTTGGGCTAGGAATGCGCCACGCGTAGGGATTCCCATCAGCACGATGGACTCGGAGCCATTATTTCGTTCGAGAATCTCGTGAGAAATACGAGTAAGAACGCGGGTTATATCCACCGCGGGCATAGCAACGCTCATAGACGCTCCTTCCCCGCCTCGCAGGACGGGTCGTTAAAGGATCTGCAGCGCTTAGCCTATCACGCTCAGAAACCGAGCACTTCTTGGGGGTTGTGGAGGGAGATCTCGGGCGATTCTCGAGATTTTCTACACTCCTTCATGGCTAATCAACCCACCAATGAAAGCATCGCAGTTCGTATTCGCAAGATCCGCAAGGCCCGAGGTTGGAGTCTTGCCGATGTTGAGAAATTTTCGAAGGGCAATTTTAAAGCCGTCGTACTGGGCTCATACGAACGTGGTGATCGAACCATGAGCGTTAAACGCGCCATCGATTTAGCAAATTTCTATGGAGTGCCCCTCCATTATCTCGTGCAAGAAGAACAAGTCCCCGTCATGGTAGGAAGAAATCCGCTCATTCTCGATCTGCGTCGCGTGAGATCAAAGGTAGACGGTGGCGAGAAGACTCGCCTGCTTGCCACCTTCGTTGCTTGGATTTCGCATCAGAGAAATGACTGGAACGGAGAAGTGATGAGTCTGCGAGAAGGTGATCTCTCACTCCTCGGGCTCCTTCTTTTCTCGAGTCAGGTCGAGGTAGAAGATTGGTTAAAAAAAGAGAATCTTCTCTTTACAGGGCAAGGTCAGTCTTGATACTTGATATTCGACCCAAGACTCCATGAATATATCCGGCAGATTCCTCGGTCGATAAAAGCTTGGCCAAGGTAAGTGCTTCATCAATCGCCACCGCATCGGGAATATCTTCGCACCAAAGTAGTTCATAGATGGCTATACGGAGTACGTTGCGATCTACTGTGGGAAGGCGATCCATATCCCAACCCTGCGCGTACGTTGAAATCAATTCATCAATCTTTCTTCGATGCTCAACAACGCCCTTCACTAGCTCCTGCGCATACTCGCGTACGGGACGAGCCTCTGGACCTTCGACATCGACCAGTCTTGTCGATAGGAGCTCAATCGGCGAAGAGTTGCGTATGTCGGACTCAAAAAGAATGTCTAAGGCCTGCTTTCGAGCCTTGCCACGAGCAGTCACTAGTTTGCGCGTCCTAAGTACGACCCATCACGAGTGTCCACAAGCACTTTCTCATCTTGCTTGATGAATAGGGGAACTTGAATTTCGATTCCTGTCTCAAGAGTCGCAGGCTTGGTTCCGCCAGATGAGCGGTCGCCTTGTAACCCTGGCTCTGTGTACGTAATAGTCAAAGGAACTGAGGCAGCCAGTTCGATATAGAGGGGGTTGCCTTCATGCACGGCAACAATGGCGTCTGTATTCTCCAACATATAATTCGCCGCATCGCCAACGGTCTTGGCCGGAATTGATATCTGATCGTAAGTTTTCGTGTCCATAAATACGAAATCATCGCCATCGTGGTAGAGGTACTGCATTTCACGCTTCTCCAAGATTGCAATGTCAATCTTTACGCCCGCATTAAAGGTTTTGTCGACGACCTTGCCAGTCATGACGGATTTTAGTTTGGTCCGTACGAATGCTGGACCCTTCCCCGGCTTGACATGCTGAAATTCCACAACATTCCAGAGTTGTCCATCGATATCCAGCGTCATACCGTTTTTTAGGTCGTTTGTTGATGCCACAATCCATCCCATTCCTGAACGCGTATTTCACGTTAAAGGAGAAGGATACCCGTTAACGAGGGGCTACTTTTGCACCAGATTCTTCATGGCTTCAAGCGCAAGGCGATACGAATTCGGACCAAATCCCGCAATTGTTCCCTGTGCGATCCCTGATATCACTGAAGTGTGGCGAAATTCTTCCCGCGAAAGTGGATTCGAGAGGTGAACTTCAATAAGTGGGGCTTTGAGCATTTCAGCAGCGTCTCGAATTGCATATGAATAATGGGTAAAAGCAGCAGGATTGAGAATGACTGGAACTACGGCATCGGCAGCCTCATGCAACCATTCAATGATTTGAGACTCCTCATTGCTCTGACGCACGTCAGCTTCAAACCCGAGCTCTCGAGCATTCTCTTCAATAAACGAAACCAACCGTGAATAGGTGAGGTCTCCATAAATGGAAGAGTCTCGAATATCTAGTCGTGCCAGATTTGGCCCGTTTAAGATCATGATTTTCATGAACTTAGCCTCTCATACGCCGACTCTAATTCTTCTTTGTTGAGATCTTCAAGACGCAGGGTTTTGCCGATTCCCGATATTGCGACGAACCTGAGGGAATTGCCCCGAGACTTCTTATCGAGTGCTAGGAGGTCGAAAAGTTCAGGCCATGCACTCTTTGCGTAAGTCGTTGGTAAATCCAAGTTTGAGAGCAATTCTCTATGTTGCTGCAGTAACTTCGCAGAGAGAATTCCTCGCTGAAACGAAAGTTCGGCTACAAAAATCATGCCGATAGCCACGGCTTCACCATGGCGCAGTGCATATTTACTGTGTAATTCAACCGCATGACCCATGGTGTGCCCATAATTTAGTATTTCGCGCGCAAAACTCTCTTTGAAGTCTTCACCCACGACGTTCGCCTTCACTTGAAGCGAACGGGCTATCAATTCTTCAGTGAGCTCGACCGAGTCCCTGACTTGTGCAATATTTTTGTCTGCGAGTTTCTCGAGGATCTTCCCATCAGCGATAAAACCTATCTTGACTACTTCGGCTAACCCTGCGGCAACGTCCCGATCAGTAAGAGTTGATAGCCAACTCAGGTCCACCAAAACCGCAGCCGGTGAGTGGAAGGATCCAATAAGGTTTTTCCCAAATTTACTGTTTATGCCCGTCTTGCCGCCTACGGAGGCGTCCACCATTCCAGCAAGGGTGGTGGGAATCGCTATCCAATCAATTCCACGAAGCCAGGTAGCGGCAGCAAAGCCCGCTATATCCGTTGTCGCTCCCCCGCCGACAGCAATAATGAGGTCACTTCGAGTAAATCCGGCACTTCCCAATCTCTCCCAGAGGGATTCAAGAGTCTGAGCGTCCTTCCCATTCTCACCATCAGGAATCTCAAAGACCTGAATAGAAACTCCTGGAAATTCGATGGCTCTGTAATGAACGAGCATTTCAGGTGAAATCACAATGGCAACACGTGAGCGTCCTTCGAGAAATGGAAGCAGAGCCTCGCGCCAATCACATCCGATGGAGACCTCGTAAGCCCGCTCGGCGCTGACCTCAATCGTTCTCACGCCGACACCCTTGGGAGAAGTTCCTTAACAATCTGATTGACTGTCCGATCTTCAACATCAAAAATCAACGTTGCCAAGCCCTCATAAATGGGACGGCGCGCTTCCATGAGACTCTGCCATTGCGCCCGAGGATTATTGAGAAGTAAAGGGCGGTCTCGGTTAAAGCCAATTCGAGGCGCCGCGACTTTAAGAGATACATCTAGGAAAATTACCTCAGCTCTAGACTTCTGTATCGAATCATGCACGCTTTCTGTCAATACTGCGCCCCCGCCTAGAGAAAGGACCCCGCCCTCTTTCGAAAGCGCAGCTAGACATATCCGCTCTTCGACCTGGCGGAACACTGGTTCGCCGTCTTCGATAAAGATTTGCGCAATAGATTTGCCTTGATCCGCCTCAATGAGAGTGTCTGTGTCGGCAAAAGTAAGGTGCATTGCGCGAGCAAGAGAACGACCGATGCTTGTTTTACCGGCTCCTGGAGGCCCAATAAGTATGATTCGTGGAGTCATCAGAGTTACTTGTAGCGCAGGTTTGTCATATAGGAATCAAAGTTGCGTCGAGTTTCTGCAACGCTATCTCCGCCAAACTTTTCCAGTACGGCTTCAGCCAGTACAAGCGCAACCATTGCCTCTGCAACTATTCCTGCAGCCGGAACGGCGCAGACATCCGAGCGTTGGTTTATCGCCTTGGCGCTTTCGCCAGTTGAAACATCCACCGTGTCCAAGGCTTTAGGAACCGTCGAGATTGGCTTCATCGCTGCTCGCACTTTCAAGACTTCCCCATTGGACATTCCACCTTCGGTACCACCCGCACGATCTGTGCGACGACGCAACAGACCATCTTCTCCTCTTTCAATCTCATCATGTGCGATGGATCCTCGACGCGTCGCAGAGATAAATCCATCACCAATCTCTACGCCCTTGATCGCCTGTATTCCCATCATGGCCGCACCAAGTCGGGCATCAAGCCTGCGATCCCAGTGGACATAAGAACCTAGACCAGGAGGAAGATCAAATGCCAGGACCTCGACAACTCCGCCCAGAGTGTCCGCCTCAACTCGCGCCGCTTCAATCTCTCCAATCATCGAAGCACTAGTTTCAGCATCAGCACACCGAACAGGATCCGAATCAATCCTCGCTAGGTCGCCATAGGTCGGCACAGGGTATGAATCGGGCACTCGTACACTGCCGATTGAGAGCACATGACTCATCAATGTCACTCCGACACTTTGTAGGAGGAAACGCCGCGCAATTGCACCTAAGGCAACACGTGCTGCAGTCTCGCGCGCGCTGGCGCGTTCAAGCACAGGCCTTGCATCATCAAAATCGTACTTCTGCATGCCAGCTAAATCTGCATGTCCTGGCCGAGGTCTCGTAAGCGGCGCATTGCGACCCAGTCCCTCAACTTCGCCCGACTCCAATGGGTCTGCCGACATTACCTTCTCCCACTTAGGCCATTCGGAATTGCCAACTTGAATTGCGATGGGCCCGCCTTGCGTCAACCCCATTCTCACACCACCAAGAATTGTGACCTTATCAACTTCAAAATTCTGTCGAGCCCCTCGACCAAAACCTAAACGGCGTCGACTCAATTGGAAATCGATCTCCCGCGTATTGATCTCGACCCCCGCTGGAATGCCCTCAAGAATTGCAGAAAGTGCTTGACCGTGTGATTCTCCAGCAGTTAACCAACGCATAGAGGTATTGTGGCAGAGAAATCATTTCCCGCGGAATTCATTTAATCGCACGGCGAGCAAAAATTATCGCGAAAGTGCCTTTAGCCCTGCGTCTCGAAGTATGGGCGCCAACAACAATGGGTCCGCTACTTTCTGGGTCATGAGCGCTACCTGTTCAATGGCTTGATAAACAAGTAGATCCAACCCATCTATTGTCTTTCCATCCAGGCTTTGCCAATGTGCCAGCAATTTGGTTGGCCAAGGGTTATACAAGGCTTCAAAGAAGACGCCATTTGACCTCTTCGTGAATTGAGAAGTTAGGTGGTCAGCAACACCCGAAGGTGTTGTGTTGATGATGAGATCAACGTTGGGAAGTGGAGTATCCCAAGGTAGAAATTCGATAGTGGAGTGAGGTGCGGCCATTCTCATCGCAGGCTCACGAAGAAGATTGCGGTGCAGGATCTGGATGCGGCGATTCTCCCCATCACATGCTGATGCTGCCGCCCGTGCAGTGGCACCGGATCCAATAATCAATACGGTTTCGAAAGTAAGCACATCATGCGCATGTAGCGCATTCAGAAATCCCAGAACATCGGTCGTAGAGGCTCGCCATCCATTTTTGACCCTAACCAGGGTATTGGCCGATTGGATTTGAGTGGCTAAGTCATCTACCTCATCGGCAAGGGAAAGGATCTTTTCTTTCAACGGCATAGTTAAGGAAAATCCAGTCCATGACTTGTCACACGAAATGAGAAATTTCTCAAGCCCATCGGCTTTCACTTCTACCGCCGTATACTCACCTTCAATTCCCAGATACTTGTAGGCAGCCGAATGAAGTGCAGGAGAGAGCGAGTGGGAAATCGGCGAACCGAGCACCGCTGCGCGAATCAAGGTATATTCCCAAAAGCGCCGTCTTTCAAATTCTTTTCATACTCTGATTTCCAGGTGAGGAATTCGCTATGCGACTTAGTGAAACGGGTATCCCCCGGTGCCACGGTGATGAAGAAGAGCCAATCCCCTGCCTGCGGATGAAGTGCTGCGTCCATTGCTGCCCGACCAGGGTTGCCAATGGGTCCAGGTGGTAGACCGTAATGCAAGTATGTGTTGTAAGGAGAAATAGTTTTCGTTGCATTGGTACTGAGGAAAACCTGGCCGCGAGTATGAGTAATGTAATGGATCGTAGTATCAAACTGAAGTGGCATCCCAAGAGTAAGTCGATTTCGAACTACCTGGGATATTTTCCCAAAGTCCTGTACATCTCCCTCGGCCTGCACTAACGATGCGATCGTAAGTAATTGCATTGGGCTAAAATCTGAAGTGCCAGCGAGAAGGCCCGATGTCGTAGCCTCGGTAGTGAATCGATCGACCATGGCTTGCAAGGCGGCCGCTGCGGTTACAGTTGAACCAAAACTATATTGAGCTGGGAAGAAGATTCCTTCATTGCCCGTGATTCCTACTGGGCGAACTAAATTCTTAAAGGTAACGTTCAGATCCGTTTTTTTGATTCCTTTGTCGATCAGTTGGGTAACTATTTCGTCGGTCCACGCACCCTCCATTACCTTAATGAGGTTCGGCATACGCGCTGGATCTAGCAATTCTTCGAGGGCCTGGCTTGCAGGAAGGTGAGTGTGAAGACGATGAACCCCAGGCGCTATTGACGAAGAACGTACGTCGCCTACGGCAATGCCGAAGAACGATCCAAATGACTCTACAACTTTCTTTGCAACCAAGATCTTTGCGATATCCGAGCCGCTGGCACCAACTGGGAGGTCGATAAGTACTTCGGCGGAGGCTGTTCCTTTCGGATAATCGGGGTTCGTTGGGATTCCGGGTCGAAGAAGGTAAATACCTGAACCGATAAGGATCAAAAAGGCGGATACGCCAACCAATAAATAAAGGGACTTCCTACTCATCGGCTTCGCGTCTCTCTCGCCCTTTAGCCGATTCAATGGCTAGCTCCAAGATTGCGACCGCAGAGGCCTGGTCGATGGCATTCTTTGATTCGCGGGTTGATAGACCTGCATCCTTCAACTTGCGCTGAGCCGTAACGGTCGAAAGTCTTTCATCAATGAGAGAAACATTTAAACCAAAACGTTCATGTATTTCCTTAGCGAATAATTCTGACTTGACCGTTGAATCACTATCGTGGCCCGCGAGGTGGATCGGTCTTCCGACAAAGATCTCTACTGGCTCATATTCGGAAAAGAGATTAAATATTTGATCCCACAGATCTTGGGATTTTGTATCAAGTGTTGTCACTGGTGTTGCAAGAATGGAGTCTGGATCGCTGACGGCAACCCCAATCCGTGCATCACCAAAGTCAAAAGCAATTCTTCTACCTCTCTCCACGGCTATTCACCTGCAAGGGCGTGCGCAATGGCAAGGAGTGCTTCATTTGCCTTTGATGCGTCCACTCCGCCGCCTTGGGCGAAATCATCCTTTCCTCCGCCTCCGCCTCCGAGAATTGCTGATCCGATCTTTACCAATGCGCCAGCTTTTATTCCGGACGCACGGGCATGATCGCTCGCTGCGACTACGAGAATGGGTTTTCCATCTACGATACTGATGAGGGCAATCACAGAGTCTAAGGTCCTGTTTTTGAGGTCAAGCGCAATCTTGCGCAGATCATCTCCTGAAATACCATCCGAAAGTTTTGAAGCGATCACAGAATGGCCGTTGACATCCTTGGCACTTGCAGCAATTGTCGAAACTTGACTCAAAGCCTGAGCGGATCGCAAGCCTGCAAGTTCTTTCTCAACATCTCGCAATTTGCCCAGAAGATCAGAAATGCGTTCGGGCAATTCCTCGGGTCGCGCACCCTTGATAATCTCCGTTAGAGAATCGATGAGTAAGTGTTCGCGTGCTAAGAAACGATAAGCATCCGCACCGACAAGCGCTTCGACTCGCCTAACCCCCGCACCAATGGAAGATTCATTGAGAAGTTTAACAACTCCCAATTCGCCAGCGCGATTGACATGCGTACCTCCGCAAAGCTCCCGAGCCCAATCACCTATGCTAATAACTCGGACGACATCGCCGTACTTTTCGCCAAAAAGGGCCATTGCGCCAATATTTTTCGCTTCGACTTGAGACATTGTCTGGGCGGTCACCTCCCAATTCTCAAGAAGTAACGAATTGACTCGGGACTCCACATCGTTAAGAACACTCTTGGGTACCGCTCCCGTTGAGGGGAAATCAAAGCGGAATCTTCCGGGTGAGTTCTCTGATCCCGCCTGAGTAGCTGTCTCGCCAAGAATTTCTCGAAATGCTTTGTGAACCATATGAGTCGCCGTGTGTGCCCGCGAAATCGCATGTCTACGCTCCATATCTATCTGAGCTAATGCGGTCACGCCAACCTCTATCGAACCAGCGATGACTCGACCGCGGTGCACAGAAAGTCCAGGTACGGGCGTTTGGACATCATCGATCTCCACGCGAGTGCCGTTCTCGAGAAGAATGAAGCCGCCATCCGCAAGTTGGCCACCACCTTCGGCATAGAAGGGCGTGCGAGTCAGGACAATCTCTACGTCATCATCGACCTTCGCAGAATTCACCGCCAATCCGTCCATCAAGATTGCCGCGACTTTGGACTCAGTTTCTACGTGGGTGTATCCAACGAAATCCGTACGCCCAGCAGAATCCGCGATCTTTCGATATTCGGTCAGATCGGTATGTCCGCTTTTCTTGACCCGTGCATCGGCTTTTGCTCGATCTCGTTGCTCTTTCATCAGGCGGCGGAAGCCTTCTTCATCGACTTTGAGGTCCTGTTCTTGGGCCATTTCCAAGGTGAGATCGAAAGGGAAACCGTAGGTGTCGTGCAACTTGAAAACTGCGTCCCCCGAGAGGACAGACCCCCTCGATTTCTTCACTGCAGCGCTCGATACATCGAAAATTTGAGTACCACTCTTGAGTGTTTGCAAGAAAGTCTCCTCCTCGGAGACAGAGACACTCAGAATTCGCCTGCTTGCGAGATTCAATTCTGGGTATTGAGGACTCATGGCGTTGATCGATGCCGTTATGAGTTCGAACATCACAGGATCGTGCGAACCGAGTAATCGCATATTCCGAATCGTGCGTCGCATCATTCGCCGCAGGACATATCCCCGTCCTTCATTTCCGGGCGTGATTCCGTCACCGATTAGCATCGCCGATGTTCTTGCGTGGTCGGCGATAACACGGAGCAAAACATCAGATCTGGTCTCCCTTCCATAAGAAACACCAGTCAGACGTGAAGCAATATCCAAAATCTGCTTGGTCGTATCAATTTCGTAGATATTCTCAACGCCCTGAAGAAGTGCCGCCGTGCGTTCTAGGCCAAGACCGGTATCAATGCTCTTGGCGGGCAGTTCGCCCAAGATCGGGAAATCATCCTTTCCACCACCCGCGCCACGCTCGTTCTGCATGAACACGAGGTTCCAGACTTCCATGTATCGATCTTCATCGGCGATCGGGCCGCCTTCTCTCCCGTAGGCCGGACCTCGGTCGTAATAAATCTCGGAGCAGGGACCGCAGGGACCGGGAACACCCATGGACCAAAAATTATCAGCCATTCCACGTCGTTGAATACGTTCTTTCGGAATTCCAATCTTATTGTGCCAGATATCTGCTGCTTCATCGTCATTGAGATAAACAGTGACCCAGAGACGATCTTCAGGGAAGCCATAACCACCATCAATTATCGGCTTGGTGAGAAGTTCCCAAGCCAGAGCAATCGCGCCCTCTTTGAAGTAATCACCGAAGGAAAAATTTCCGCACATTTGGAAAAAAGAAGCATGACGCGTTGTTTTACCTACTTCATCAATATCTAATGTTCGTACACACTTTTGGACGGAGGTTGCCCGCTTGAAAGGTGGTGTCACTTCTCCAAGAAAGTATGGTTTAAAAGGAACCATGCCGGCATTGACCAGGAGTAAATTTGGATCATCAGCAATGAGAGAGGCTGATGGTACGACGGTATGAGTTAAGCCTTGTCGGTTCTCCGACTCAAAAAAGCGCAACCATCGAGAACGTATTTCCGCAGATTCCACAGTCCGAGATCACTCAGCCTTTTTTCTTGTAGCTACGTGACTTCTTCATTTGCGCCGCGCTTACGAGTAACCCAAGCGCCTTCACTGCAGGACCACCTTTCACCATGAAAGATGAGGCGGCCTCAGTCAACTTGCTGCTTACCTCTTCGACATTCTTGGTGATCCGATTAACGCTCTCAAGCGGGCCATTTACCAACTGGACGGTGGTTGTAACTTCCTCAATCAAAGGCTTGGTCTCATCGGTCACCGTTTTAAGTGAAATCTTTGCCTCGTCAATAAGACGACCGATGCGTACTACTGCGTAACTGATTGCCACGGCGATGACGAAGAGCGAGCAAGCGGCAATGATCGTTGCAATTCCTCCAGGGCCCATCTCAATTTCCTCTCAATCGCTATCTCAATTACGTACAGAGCAAACTCTACCCGAATTACGCTCTGCCGCAGGAGGGGATTAAGGATTACCAATAGTGCGGGCGCCCGCCAATTGGCCGTCCTACGCCACCGAGTAGGGCAAGAACGACGCCGACCACGACGAGTAGGACGCCAAGACTTTGAAGAACTCCGATATTCGCGAAGAGACTAAGGACAATAAGTACTATTCCAAGAGTAATCATCAAAACTCCTCATTTTTTAGGGGCAGTTAAATCAATGCGCCAGGTGGTTGAATTTCTATGACTTGACTCTTCGCACGTTCGCCAGCCAACTCTGCACTGAGTCGCTCGAAATCCGCCCGGATCGAAGCCGTTTCAGCCAGTGATTTTTTCAAGTCGCGTTGAAGTTCTCGAGATGCGATCCCTCTGGTGAAGACTCCCCGAAGGATGCTCAATCCAAGGGCCACAACTAATCCGACGATAACGCCGAAAAGGAAAAGTCGGCCGGTAGTCAAGCCGGTGATGTGCTGTCCAAAAAGCGCGAAATCTCCATCAAATGGGTGATTAGCGTTGACGATAAACCCCATTGCAGCGAGCAATGCCGAAATCGAAAGAATAACTAGTCCAATAATAACGATCATGTGGAACCTCCTCGGCTCTCTGCCAGTGAAGACCTGTGGGAGGGGGAAGTCAAACCTCAAGAGCTAAATAGGGTCCAAAAAGGGGAAAAGAATGATTAATTAACTCTTTTCACAGGACCGGCATCTATCCCGCTCTCTTTTCGCTGCGCGGGAGTAATCGCAGTCGGCGCCCCAGTAAGTGGGTCACCGCCACTTGCCGTCTTAGGGAATGCGATTACTTCACGGATGGAATCCGAGTTGGTCAAAAGAGCGCATACACGATCCAGACCCAGGGCAATCCCACCATGCGGAGGCGGACCGTAGTTGAATGCCTCGAGAAGGAATCCAAATTTGCTGTTAGCTTCTTCATCGCTGAGGCCGATTACTGTGAAGACTTTCTTCTGCATCTCGCGGTCATGAATACGTATCGAGCCGCCTCCCAGTTCAGTTCCATTCAGGACAATGTCATAGGCGTAGGCCAGCGCTTCGGCTGGATTCTCCAGAAAGGATTCGGCAAATTCTGGCTTTGGTCCCGTAAATGGATGGTGAACCGCTGTCCAACCACCATTGTCGGTCGGCTCGAACATTGGGGCATCAAGAACCCAGAGAAATTCCCATTTTCCCTCAGGAATTAGGTCGCACCGTTTTCCGATCTCCAAACGGACTGCCCCCAACAAATTCTGCGAGGAAGACTTCTCCCCTGCTGCGAAAAATATCGCGTCACCGGGATTTGCACCGGCGGATTGCGCAATGCCAGCCAACTCATTTTCAGATAAATTCTTTGCGACTGGTCCCCCGAGAGTTCCATCCTCATTCACTAAAATATAGGCAAGACCCTTTGCGCCACGAGTCTTCGCCCACTCTTGCCAGGCATCCAACTCTCGACGCGGCGAACTCGCCCCTCCAGGCATCACAACTGCGCCCACATATGGAGCTTGAAAGACGCGGAATTGCGTGGAAGCGAAAAAGGGTGTGAGTTCACGAATCTGCTGACCAAAACGAAGATCTGGTTTGTCTGAACCATAGTCTCTCATTGCGTCTGTATAGGTCATACGACGGATTGGGAGTGGGATATCAAAGTCAACTACTTCTTTCCAGACTTTGAGAAGAATTCTCTCTGCGACTGCGAGGACATCCTCTTGGTCAATGAATGACATTTCTATATCAAGTTGGGTAAATTCCGGCTGGCGGTCTGCACGGAAATCCTCGTCACGGAAGCATCGGGCGATCTGATAATACTTCTCCATTCCGGCAACCATGAGCAGCTGTTTAAATAATTGAGGTGACTGGGGCAATGCATACCAATTGCCGGGCTGAAGTCGAACAGGAACTAGAAAATCACGCGCACCTTCCGGAGTTGAGCGAGTGAGGTAGGGAGTCTCGATATCCAGAAATCCTTCATCGTCCATCACTCGACGTATCGAAGATGTGACCTTGGAGCGAAGGCGTATGTTCCGAGCTGGATTCTCGCGTCGTAAATCCAAATAGCGATATCGCAGACGTACTTCCTCATTGATCTCCGACTCATCCCCGCTGTCAATGGGAAAAGGAAGTGGCGCTGATTCGCTTAAAACGGTAACGCTATCCGACATGACTTCAATCTCGCCTGTAGGAATCCCTGAATTCTCATTTCCCGCAGGGCGTTCAAGCACTTCTCCAACTATTTTCAAACACCACTCGGCACGAAGCGCACCAGCAATTACTTCATCACGAATCACAACTTGCACTGTGCCGGTTGCATCTCTTAGATCAATGAAAGCAACTCCCCCGTGATCGCGACGACGCGCGACCCAGCCTGCTAACTCGACGGTTTTACCAGCATCACTCTTACGGAGAGTCCCGGCACCATGACTTCTGATCATTTAAAGCTCCACTTATCCTGGGACATTCCCAATGGTTTTACCAAGTTAACAACTCTGTCGTGATGGTCGACACTAAGGAAGAAAGGCTAACTGATGTTGTAGCACCCGTGCGCATCTCTTTTAATTCGACTATGCCTGAGGCGAGTTCAGCATCGCCCAAAATAAGCGCATAGCCTGCACCGCATTTGTCTGCGTTTTTCATAGCGGATTTGAGCGGTCGATCTCCAAAGGAAATTTCAACGGTAAGGTCGTAGGTACGTAGCTCATCAGAAAGAGAAAGCGCGACTGATTTCGCAGGGGCTCCGAGAGGAATAATGAAGAGATCGGTGACGAATGCCTCCTTTTCTACAACCCCTTCAGCTTCTGCGGCAAGGAGAGCACGGTCAATTCCTAGTCCAAACCCGATTCCCGAAACGCTTTGCCCGCCGAGTTGTTCCATAAGACCGTCGTAGCGACCCCCTCCTCCAATTCCAGATTGGGCCCCAAGGAGATCGTGGACGAATTCGAATGTTGTACCTGTGTAGTAATCGAGTCCGCGAACCATCCGTGGATTGACCGTGAACTTAATTCCAAGATCTTTAAGAAAGCCCTTGACTTGGTCGAAATGAGAACGCGATTCATCTGAGAGGTAGTCAAGAAGCAGGGGTGCCGTCGACATGAGTTCGCGAACTTCCTCACGCTTATCGTCAAAGAGACGTAGCGGATTTAACTCTGCTCGAGCTTTCGTTGCGGCATCCAACTCCAGAGCATCAATAAAACTTAGAAGGTCCACTCGATGTAAAGCTCGTGTTTGACTGTCGCCCAGAGAGGTGATCTCAAGTCGAAATTGGGTTAAGCCCAGTGCGCGATAACCTGCATGTGCGAGTGCAATTACTTCAGCATCAAGGGCTGGATCTTCGGTGCCGACCGCTTCAATTCCTACCTGGTAAAACTGTCGGTATCGACCAGCTTGTGGCCTTTCTGCACGAAAGAACGGACCACTGTAAAAGACTTTGGCAGGCAGAGTCCCTCGATCAAGTCCATGCTCAATAATTGAGCGGAGGGCACCGACTGTTCCCTCGGGACGCAACGTGATAGATCTTCCACCGCGGTCCTCAAAGGTATACATCTCTTTGCTTACGACATCGGTTGAAGCACCTACACCCCGTGTGAAGAGCTCTGTATCTTCAAAAACAGGTAATTCAAGGAGCTGATATCCGGCGCGCCTGATGGGAGTGAGAAGTGATTCTCTTACCCACTCGAAAGAGCGCGATCGCGGAGGAAAATATTCACTGACACCCTTGGGGGCTTGGTATTTCATCATCCACGTCCCAAATTTTTGAGGTAGGGATTGGTTCGCCTCTCGAACCCAATGGTCGTTTCAGGGCCATGTCCAGGCAGCACTCGCATTGCATCGTCTAGAGGAAGGATTTTCTTCCTCAACGTGTTCTCCATATCTATCGACGACCCAGTTGGCTGGTCCGTCCGTCCAATGGAGCCTGCAAAGAGCACATCACCTGAGACGAGAATTTCCTCGTTGAATGAGTAAAGGAGCGATCCCCGGGTGTGCCCAGGCGCGTGGATGGCCTTAATTTTCATATCTAGGAACTCCATCTCTTCACCATTTCGCAATTCTCTTACATCCGTCGGTTCGTGGAAGACGCTTCCCTCTAGAGTCGTAGCAAATTCTCGGCTCAGAGCACGTTCTGGATGCTCAAGCAGAATTCGGTCTTCACTGTGAATATAGGTTGGAATGTTATATCCGGCGCAGACTGGCACGACTGAGAATGTGTGGTCCAGATGACCGTGGGTCACAAATAAGGCGACCGGCTTCAACTGATACTGATCGCAGATGTGAGCCACCTCGTGGGATACATCCGGCATCCCTGGATCGACGATGATGCATTCCTGGCCAGGCCCAGAGGCGATAATCCAGCAATTGGTCGCAAACATGGGGGCGGCAAAGGAGGTCACGAGCACAGATAAACCCCATTTCCGCCGACTAGAGATACAGGGTACCTTTTACCCCGTACCAGACCCCAATCCTTCACGGCCAAGCCCCCCGCTTGGCCAACGCACTCTGATAGCGACGGTCGCACCACCAAGGCCTACCGCGCTGAAAGGAAGATGACATGTCCGAGAATGCAACGCCACTTTCACCGCCACCGACACCAGTAGCAGCATCGCCAGCATTAGCACTCATAGGAGATCCAGCGCAGTTTGGTCGGGTTGGCGAAGATGGCACCGTATATGTCAAAACCCCTGCAGGCGAGAAGGCAGTCGGATCGTACCCAGGTAAAACTCCGGATGAGGCTCTTGCTTACTTTGTTCGAAAATTTGAAGTACTCGCTTCGGAGATTGCACTTCTTGCCGCCCGTGTTGTTAGTGGCGCGATGGTCCCTTCAGATGCCATGACAGCCGTCAATCGTCTGCGTACTCAAGTAAATGAACTCAACGGAGTAGGAGATCTCGTAGCTCTTTCACTGTCTCTTGAGCAAATACCGCTCCTTGTAGATGGAAGCCGTGAAGCCTACGAAGCCAAGAAGGCATCTGAAGCAGAAGCAAAGGCCGCCCATCGCGCGCAAGTCATGGCAGCAAAAGAGATTCTCGTCATTGAAGCTGAATCACTCGCCCTTTCTGAAAGTTGGAAAGCGACTGGCGATCGCCTGAAGACGCTTTTGGATGAGTGGAAAGCTGCTCCGCGCCTAGATAAGAAAACTGACGCAGAATTATGGAAGCGTTTCTCCGCATCCCGCAATAAATTCGATAAACGCCGTCGAACCCACTTTGCTGCCCTTGATGCCGAACAGGCAAAGGTTGCTAGCGCAAAGATTGAATTGGTCAATGAAGCTGAGAAGCTGGCTACCTCCACTCAGTGGGTTCCGACCGCTCGGCGATTCAAAGTCTTGATGGATCTCTGGAAGGCAACTGGTCGCGGCAAGAAGGGCGAAGACGCCAAACTTTGGAGCCGATTCAAAACTGCTCAAGATCAGTTCTTTGCTGCTAAGAATGCCGACCTAGAAAAGCGCGACATGTTGATGACATCCAATTTGGCAAAACGTGAATCCCTTATCGGTGAAATTGAAGCTCTCCTTCCTATCTCAAACCCCGAAATCGCCATGAAATCTTTCCGCGAACTCTCTCGTCAATGGGAGCGAATTGGAATGACTCAACGAGATAAGAAGGCTGCATTTGAAACGCGCTTTGCAGCGGTCGAAGCAGAGATAAAGATTGCCGAAGATGCGCGCTGGCGCAAAGTAGATCCTGTCGCAAAGGCACGTGCTGCTGAGGTTGTAAAGCAACTCTCAGACGCGGTTGAAAATTATGAAAAGCAGGCAGAAAAAGCCCTAGCAAGTGGTAATTCCAAGAAGGCTACTGAAGCCAGAGATGCCGCAGCGGCACGACGCCTCTGGCTTGCCGAGGCAGAAAAAAGTCTGGCCGAATTCAACTAGTTGTTCGTCGTTCGGTAGACATCGTAAACGCCCTCTATTTGGCGAACGGCTGAGAGCACTGCGTCCAAATGCGTTGCATCTGCCATTTCAAAAGTGAAGCGAGAGATAGCCGTACGGTCCTTGCTGGTGCTCACGGCTGCGCTAAGAATATTTACGTGCTGATCCGAAAGCGTGCGAGTGACGTCCGAAAGCAAGCGGGACCGATCCAAGGCTTCCACTTGGATATTCACCAAGAAAATGCTCCCCGCACCAGAGAGCCAAGAAACCTCCACCATTCTGTCCCCTTGATGAAGCTTCAAATCTTCGGCATTAGTACAGTCGGTTCGATGCACAGAAACTCCACTGCCTCGCGTAATGAATCCAGTGATTGCATCCCCCGGTACAGGTGTACAGCATCTCGCAAGCTTTACCAGTACATCATCAATCCCGGAAACCTCAATGGCATTGCTTGTTCGGCGCGAAATATTTGTTCCAACGCTCGTCGTGTCAACGGATGCTTCGGGGTGTGAATCCTCCACTCCTAAAGTGAAAACCAATTTTTCGACAACCGAAGCCGCCGAGACATGACCATCCCCCACTGCGGCGTACAGAGCAGAAATATCTGGATACTTCAATTCGTGGGCGAGTTCAAGTAGAGAATGTCCAGCAAATATCTTCTGCAGAGGAAGGCCTGCTTTCCTCATCTGTCGTGCGATCGACTCGCGTCCGGCATCAATCGCTTCTTCTCGACGCTCTTTACTGAACCATGACTTTATTTTTGATCGAGCTCGAGGGCTTTTTACAAAATTGAGCCAATCACGACTTGGACCGGCGTTATCGCTCTTATTCGTCAGGACATCAATCACATCCCCGTTAGACAATGGAGATTCCAGAGGGACGAGCCGCCCGTTGACCTTTGCCCCAACGCACCGGTTGCCCACTTCTGTATGAACCGCGTAGGCAAAGTCGACCGGAGTAGATCCGCCGGGCAGAGCGATCACATTTCCTTTAGGAGTAAATACAAAGACTTCAGGGGTTCCCAAATCAAAAAGGAGCGCCTCAAGGAATTCACTCGGGTCCTCCGTCTCCTTCTGCCAATCGTGAAGTTGGCGCAACCAGAGCATTTCGGGAGATTTTTGGCCCTCGGCCCCGTCCTTATATTTCCAATGCGCGGCAATACCGAATTCCGCTCTCGCATGCATGTCATACGTTCGAATCTGTATTTCAATTGCTTTGCCAGAAGGACCGATCACCGTGGTGTGAAGTGATTGATAGAGGTTGAACTTTGGCATTGCAATGTAATCCTTAAACCGCCCGGGAATCGGGCTCCATCTGGCGTGAATCGCCCCCAAGACTGCGTAGCAATCGCGAACATCCTCCACGAGCACTCGAATTCCAACTAGGTCGTAAATATCGTTGAAATCTCGTCCTCGTACGACCATTTTTTGATAGACGCTGTAAAAGTGTTTCTGACGACCAGTCACGGTGGCATCAATCCCATCGCGCTCCAAATCGGCTTGGACCAAGTGGATAACATCTGTACTCAACGCATCCCTCGAGGGAGAACGTTCGGCGACCAATCGGGCAATTTCCTCAAACTTTTTGGGTTCTAACACTTCGAAGGAAAGATCTTCTAGCTCCCATTTGATGGCATTCATTCCGAGGCGATGAGCCAATGGAGCATAGATATCGAGAGTCTCGCGTGCCTTTCGTTCGGCACTTTCTAGAGAAACATATTTCCACGTTCTGGCGTTATGTAGACGATCGGCCAATTTAATGATGAGAACCCGGATATCGCGCGACATGGCCACAACCATCTTGCGAACCGTCTCTGCCTGTGCAGTTGGACCGTAAATCAGCTTGTCCAACTTAGTAACACCGTCAACCAAATCAGCAATTTCATCACCAAAATCAGACTTGAGCTCTTTCAAGGAGTACTTGGTATCTTCAACAGTGTCGTGCAAAAGTGCAGCGATGATCGTTTCAGAATTAAGTCCTAGGTCAGCAAGGATCTGGGCGACCGCCACCGGATGCGTGATGTATTTATCGCCGCTCATGCGCATCTGGCCCGCATGAGCAATCTCGGCGACAGCGAAGGCCCGCTCTACCTCATCCGTCTTACTTTTTGGATGATGTTCGCGCAACGATCCAATGACCGGTGCAATCAATGTGTCCACCTGGCACAGCCTACTTGAGACTCACAGGTGCGCTATTTGAGATGTTAGCGACGACCCTTTTTCTTGGGTTGATTTCGCGGTCCACGCTTCTGGATCTTGCCGCTGACAGTAACTGCAGTCGTTGAATCCAGACTCTTGACGGCCACCGCCGGTGCTGCATTTCGAGCAGCTACTCGCTTGGCAAGAGCCTGCATTGCAGGCTCTTGTTCGCGGAGTACAGCAAGAATTGGAGTGGCAATAAAGATCGATGAGTATGTACCTGTCGCAAGACCAATGAAGAGCGCGAGTGAAAGGTCTTTCAACGTTCCAGCACCTAGCAACCCAGCCCCCACGAAGAGAATCGAAGCCACGGGAAGTAGGGCGATGATTGAAGTATTTATCGAACGGACGAGTGTCTGATTGACTGCCAGGTTTGCCGCCTGGGAATAAGTCATACGGGATGTACTCGTGATTGTTCGAGTGTTCTCTCTCACCTTGTCGAAAACGACGACTGTGTCATATAAGGAATAACCAAGGATGGTTAGGAATCCAATGACCGTCGCAGGCGTCACATCAAACCCTACTAGAGCGTAAATACCCACTGTGATGAACAAATCGTGGATAACGGAAATGATTGCCGCGATCGCCATCTTTGGTTCAAAAGCCATTGCAAGATAGAGAAGAACAACGACTAAGAATCCGATCAATCCATAAAAAGCCTTCTTGGTGATTTCCTTGCCCCAGGATGGTCCAACAGTTTGCGTATCAATCGAATCCACAGAGACGCCGAACTTCGCTGATAAAGCATCCTGTACTTGATTCGAAAGTTCGTTACTGAGTGCACTTGTTTGAATGCGAACTTTATTGGTTCCAATTTTCTGTACGATTATTTCGCCAGGAATCTTTACGGTATCGATCGCACTTCGGGCGTCCGCGACTGTTATTGCCGTTTTTGTGACAGTAAAAGCAGAACCGCCCTTGAACTCAATTCCCAGGTGAAGTCCTTGAATTGATAGGGCCAATGCAGAAGCAATGATCAAAATACCCGAGAATGCATACCAACGACGGCGCTTGCCTATGAAATCGATAGAGGTTTCACCTCTGTAGAGGCGACCGCCCAAGCCAGCGAACTTTGTCACGGTTATGCCTCCTTAGAAATAGTTGTAACAATGCCTAAACTCTGCGGCGAGAATCCCGACAGAGGGTGGCCTGAACTATAGAAATGAAGTCGAGCGAGAACTGTCAATAGCGGTTTGGTGAAGATAAAGACAACGAAGAGATCAATCAACGTCGTGAGTCCAAGAGTAAAAGCAAATCCTCGTACGCCACCTACTGCAAAGATGTATAAGAGTGCCGCAGCAATAATCGAGACAAAGTCCGCAACAATGATGGTGCGTCGTGCTCGATGCCAGCCAGTTTCGACCGCAGAGCGAAGACTTCGCCCCTCTCGAACTTCATCACGTATACGTTCGAAGTAAACAATAAATGAGTCAGCAGTAATTCCGATGGCTACAATCACACCGGCAATACCAGCCAGGGTTAAAGTGAATCCGATCCACTCACCCAAGAGCAAAATGAGAAGATAGGCAAGCACTCCTGCCACGAAGAGAGAACCGACCGACACAACGCCGAGTCCTCGGTAATAGAGAAGTGAATACAAGAGGACAAGAAAGAGTCCAATAAAACCTGCGAGTAATCCACCGTGCAATTGATCTGCACCAAGGGTTGGTGAGACTTGTTGCACTTCTCCCCGGTCGAAAGCCAATGGAAGTGCGCCATATTTCAAAACGTTCGCCAGGTCAGTGGCATCGGATTGAGTAAAGCTTCCAGTAATCTCTGCACTTCCTGCTGTAATCGCCTCATTTATTCGAGGCGCAGAGACAACAAGTCCGTCTAACACAATTGCAACTTCGTTCTGCGGCGCAGCCAAAGTGGTGACACGAGTAGTGAGTGCGGCAAACTTCTTTGTTCCCTCATTAGTAAAATCGAGGACGACAAACCAACCACTACCGGTTGACTGGTTGAGTGCTGCAGACGCTTTGGAAATATCTAATCCCAGCACTTCAGCCGGAGCAAGAATGTATTTACCCGTTCCTTTTTGATCGCAAGCGACAATTGTGTCCGTTGGGCTGTCCGTGCCTGCTCCCTGAAGATTTGAAGCCTTTGTGCAATCAAGAGCCGCGAACTTGGCATTCAATTCTGCGCTCACACCCGTTGGAGGAGTCGCTGTGCTCCCTGTCGTGGGCGTTGCCCCAGGCGCACCTGAAACGAGCACCTGACGGAATCTAAGTTCGGCGGTTTGACCGACGAGTTCGACGACGCGTCGCCCCGCAGCCCCTGGCACGGAAATAACAATCTGACGATTTGTACCACTGCCTTGTGCTGTCACTTCGCTCTCGGCCACACCCAGCGAGTTCACGCGTTGGCGAATGATCGCCACTGCTTGATCAATCGCTGCACTCGTAACCTGGCCGGTTGAGCCCGTGGCTATACGTGGTTGGAGCGTGACGCTCGTACCACCCCGTAAATCGAGACCGAGTTTGACGGAAGTTGCGCCCTGGATAAATACCGCGGAGAGCAAAGCAACTAAGACGAGGAGGAGAATCGCAAGAGAGCGACCTGGTCTACTGGAAGTCTTAGCGTTACGAGATTGCGAAGAAGTGGACATGAGTAGAGAGTCTAGGCATCAGAGGCTGGCGTGTCGAAAATCGTTGGGATTGGAGCCGACGATGGGATTGGCGGTTCGTGGCCAACGTGCCTCCAACCCAGGGCCGTAGCGACCCTGCCCCGAGGAGTCCGCGCCATAAAACCGTTTCGGACAAGGAATGGTTCGGCAACCGATTCAACCGTTTCAGTCTCCTCCCCGACTGCAATCGCCAGAGTGGAAAGACCCACAGGTCCCCCATTGAACCTTTCGACCAGAGCAAGCAGTACTGCCCGATCAAGCCGGTCCAGTCCCGATTCATCGACCTCGTACATCTCCAACGCTGCCCGGGCGTCGTCGTGACCCAACTGGTTGGCTCCTCGAACCTGCGCATAGTCCCGCACACGTCGCAAGAGTCGATTGGCGATACGCGGTGTACCGCGAGATCTTCGGGCGATCTCATCAACGGCGAGCGGGTGAATAGAGAGTGAAAGGAGCGCAGCGCTTCGTAGAAGAACC
>JBAZYI010000003.1:0-19378 GCA_041659345.1 Candidatus Nanopelagicaceae bacterium
AGTTCTGGCGATTCGACAAGATCCGCTTCTAGGTGAACCCAAGAAGGGCGATCTAGAAGGTTTCTACATATACAAATACAAAATGAAAACCCAATTGTGGTTGCTGGCTTACACAGTTGAATCTGACGAAGTAATGACCTTGCGCCTCGTGGGGCCCCATGAAAATTTCTACCGAACTCTTAAAAGGATCTAGCCAGTTGTGGTCAACCTTCCCTGCTGGCTAGTGAGGTAAATTTTGCCTATGACTCAGAAACATCCATCCGTGCTTCGAGTCCAGAGTCGGATGCGGGAACTTGGAATGCCAGGTGAAGTTCATCATCTTTCTGACTCTGCACGTAGCGCCGCAGAAGCTGCGGAATCTCTAGGAGTGGAAGTCGGCCAAATTGCATCCTCCATCGTCTTTAGACTTCCCGATGATTCTCCCCTGCTAGTAATTACTAGTGGACGACATCGTGTTAACACCGAACTTGTGGCCAAAACCCTCGGGATAGAAAAACTTCATAGAGCGGATGCAGCGTTTGTCCGAACCTGGTCTGGCTATGCCATTGGGGGTGTGAGTCCATTGGGGTGGCTGCAACCGGCCACAGTGCTAATCGACGAAGCTTTAAATGACTACGAAGTCGTCTGGGCCGCCGCTGGACATCCTCATGCCGTATTCCCGACAACCTACACTCAATTACTCAATGCAACCGGTGCGCAGGCAATGACAATTGGAGATTAGCCTGGAAGGTCGCCACCGAGTATTTTTCAAAACCATTTTTGAAGTCGACTTGGTTCTTTCGTGGGTATGTAATCAGCTTCGATTCTGGAACCGACAACCATTAGCACTTCTAAGTTGGTATCCACAATTAGAGAATACGCCCCTTTGGTGAGTGAAGGTCCGGATTCGAAAATCGCTTCGTCTCCACCAAAAAGAGCGCCAAAATGAACCGAGACTATGATTTCTTTATGGCTACACACCTGTCGGGCCGGCGAGTAATTCTCATTAGTCTCTGCCTTGTAGCCACAGTTTTTCTGACTGCATATGCTTCGAATGATAAGAAAGCAGGTCCGGCTCTCACCGCCGCGAACCCAACCTCGTCGCCATTGATCTTAATTCCATATGCGGTTCCAATGAGTTGTATCGAAACCAAAGTCCTCTCAGTATTGAGGAAAACCGTCCCAACTGCGAAGTTCATTAATACTGAGTGGACTCCTATGAAAGGCGCCGAACTTGCTGATGTCCTTAATAATTCTGGAATCGCTTGCTCCTTTGGAATTCAGCCTGCAAGTGTCGGTATTACTGCGATGTGGGTAAGTGATACTAAAAATTTATTTGATTCGCGTGTATCAAAGTGGCTTGAAGAGGGTTTTGTTAAAGTTGATGTCCCGCAGATCGAAGAGGAAGACGCGTACTTCCTACACAAGCCCCAATCGACAACACAGGAGTACAACGTCTGGCAGCTCGAACTTAAGATCCATGGATTCTGGACCCAACTTGGCATAACTTTTGGGGACACTCTCGAAAGTGGCCTTCCTTTAATTCAAGCGAGTGTTGATTCACTGAATTTTATTGACCAACCAAGTTTCGATCGGTCTATTACCTAAATGATCCTTCAATCATCAGTCTTTGCAGAATCTCCCCAGAAGGAGACGCTTCTCCTCTTGCATGGAATGGGATCCTCTTCCTCATCGGCATGGAGAGCAATTCTTCCCAACCTCGCGGAAAAATTCACAGTTGTTACCATGGATCTTCCGGGACACGGGAGGACTCCTCTAGATAAGACCTATCCAATGGATCCAGAATCGCTAGGTGATGCCGTGATCCGCACGATGCACCATCTCAAATTCGAGAAGTTTCACTCGGTTGGGAACTCTCTGGGCGGCTGGATTTCGCTAGAAATGGCCGCTAAGTATCCTAAGAAGGTATCTTCTGTCACAGGTTTGGCGCCAGCCGGGCTCTGGATTACACCATTCAAAACGCGATATCCGGACGCCGCAATTTCACAGATGCTCGCAAGTAGTCTCCGAGTAGTTTCGCCGTTACTAATGCGTTACGAATGGGCAAGAAAAATAGGCTTTGAGAATGTCAGCCCAAAGTGGCGTGAATTTTCTTACGAGCTATGTCTCGATGCGACAATCGCTATGGCCTCATCGAGTGGTTACTACCCTGCATGGGAAGCTCTTCTAGCCAAACGTTTTGATGAGAAAATTCAGCCATCGATTCCCGTGACAATTATTTTCGGCGATTCCGATCAAACTCTGCCTGCAGATACATGTCAAGCACGTTCTTTGGTCCCGAAACATGCTAAGTGGGTGACACTATCCGAATGTGGCCATGCTCCGATGTGGGATCACCCCGATGAGGTGCTCGAACTAATTTCAATAACCACTGGAGTGCCTTAGTGGCGATAGTTCTCTATGATTGGCGCAAGCTGGCATTGAATAGGGCAGACTAAGCGACATGTCCCTGCGCCACTACACACCTCACGGAAATAGGCGAAGAGGTATCTCTTCACGGGCTCAGAAATTCCTTTACTCGATCTTGGGGCTTGCAGTTCTTGGCCAAGTCTTCTACCCCCTTGTGCATGGCGAAACTCTGCGCTATTTAACTTTTGCGGTTATTTATGCGGCTTCGCTCGCAATGCTCTTGCACGCCTTCTACTCATTTGGTTGGAGATATGCATACAGATATTTCGCCATCACTTTCATTTTCAGTTTTCTCGTCGAAGAAGTCGGTGTGCGCACGGGATGGCCGTTTGGAACTTATGCGTACGACCCAAGCTTGGGGCATCAACTCCTGGGCGTCCCAGTAATTATTCCCTTTGCGTGGCTCATGATGGCGCACCCCGTCCTTGTAATCTCACGACGTGTGACACAACATTGGGTCTTTATATACGGCGGTGCTGCCTTAATGGCGTGGGACCTCTTTCTGGACCCAATGATGGTGGCAGCGCACAGATGGACTTGGACCTTCACCGGCTCGCATGTTCCCTTCGAGCAAGAGATTCCGCTTTCCAATGCGGCTGGATGGCTCCTTGCAGGAATGGGGCTTATCGCGTTGCTGCATATGACTCTTCCGCGCGAGAGAAGGAAGCAGGGGGCTGAGTTCACCGCAGTAGATATTTTCCTCGGCTGGACACTTTTCTCCGGCGTGGTTGGAAATCTCTTCTTCTTTGATCGACCAGGAGTTGCACTCTTTGCCGGCTCGATCTTCGCTCTTGCGCTAGCTCCGTACGCTTTCGCCCGCTGGCTCGGACAACCGTAAACGTTAAAACACGGACTAGTGCTCTGAGTTCAGGCTCTTCCGGGCAAACCAAAAAACCTGCCCGAAACTAAATGCTTGTAACAGTGTCATTGCAATAGCAATCTCGTTGAGCCAATTCGCCGTGGAATCAAATTGTGCAGCCACTATCGCAACTAAGAGGACAATTGCGCGAATTGGACGCTCTGCGGGAGTCACAACTCCGATCTGGCGAATACCCTCTGATCCAAGCCGAGCGCGCGCATATTCTTGCAAAGCGGCGATGAGCCAAAATGCAACAACCCAAGTCAATGGTGCACCAAGACGATAGAACGCAATTGCCCACAATGCCTCGGAGATGCGATCTGCAACGGAATCAAGCGTTGCACCTAATTTGGTGACTCTGCCCTGGACAATTGCGATGCTGCCATCAATTCCGTCACATAAGAGAGAAAATAGAAGCAGAGTCGCTATCCACCAGCGCGGGGAATAAAATGCAGTTCCTGCAGCTAATGCCACTCCGAAATAGGTAACAGAGTTGGGGCTGAGCCGTGCAGAACTAAGTACTCGTGCAATTCGATGAGAAACTCTTAGCCAGCCACCAACGACTCCGGCAGTCGATGCGCCACCATGTTCGAGACTCCACTTCGAGGCGAAGTCACCGAAGTTCATAGTCACCGTGGAATACCTAAATTCGTGTATATCTCTCTTGTAGCCGTGGAAGTGTTCATAGTATAGAAATGTAAACCAGGCGCACCTGCGTCGAGAAGTTCACGACATAATTCTGTAGCAATTTCGATTCCAAGTGCCTTAACTGCATCGGAGTCTGCCTCGATTTTGGCAAAACGCTCGCGGATTTCTTGGGGAATGGGAGTTCCACCCAACTCAGCCATTCGCTCCAACTGCTTAACATTTGTAATTGGCAAAATGCCAGGGATGACAGGCATACTCGACCCGCGAGTACTGAGTTTCTCAACAAGAGCACTCCACTTGGAAACGTCAAAGAAGAATTGCGTTGTGGCAAAACTCGCTCCAAAGGATTCTTTGCGAATAAGTACATCAATATCCTGATCCATATTTCCACCAGATGCAGGGTGACCATCAGGAAAAGCGGCAACTCCGATAGTGAAATCGCCGCTTTCGGCAGCCAATCGCACGAGTTGGTCGGCATGGTCAAAACCGCCAGGTGTAGAAATCCATGGAGCGCTAGGTCCTCCTGTGGGGTCACCTCTCAATGCCATAATGCTCTTGATTCCCGCCTCGCGGTAATTACCAAGGACTTCCCTCAATTCGGCTTCCGTCGAGCCGACACACGTGAGGTGCGCGACAGTGGGAATATGAGTCCGTTTTGTTATTTCTGACGTAATTCGGATGGTGCGTTCGCGCGTAGATCCGCCCGCACCGTAGGTCACCGAGATGAAAGAGGGCGACAGGGATTCCAGAGATTCCATGGCCGACCACAGGCGTTCTTCACCCAGAGAATCCTTTGGTGGAAAAAACTCAAAGGAAAAGGTTCTCTTAACCATAACCTACCTTTCGCGCAACGTGATGAGTGAGGGTACCGTTGCCACGTGACCCTAGAACCTCAGTTCGCTCTTGCAGATATACGGATGCGCGTTCAACGCCATCTCACAGATTTTCTCGCAGAACAGATTCAGTATCTAGGCGAGATCGGCACTGAACTCATACCCGTGGCCGAGGCGATGAACACATTTCTCCTTGACGGTGGAAAGCGTTTACGCCCTCTCTTTGCCTACTGCGGATATCTGGCTGCAGGGGGCGAAGACGACGATGCAATCATAGGTGCAGTTTCAAGTCTCGAACTCTTACAAGCCTGTGCCCTCATCCATGACGACCTCATGGACGGTTCAGATACTCGTCGCGGAAGACCTTCAATCCATCGCTGGTTTGAGGCAATTCACGAGAACGAAGAACTCGCCGGATCTGCCAGTAGTTATGGAAAATCTGCTGCAGTACTCCTCGGGGATCTGGCGCTTGTGTGGTCGGATCAGATGCTTCATCGAAGCGGTATTAGAAGTGACGCGCTCCTGCGCTCTCTCTCGGTTCATGATGAGATGAGAGTCGAGCTCATGGCAGGTCAATTCCTGGATGCTCATGAACAAGCCCTTGCATCTCAAAGTGTGGCGCGCTCGCTTAAGATTGCTCGGTTCAAGTCGGGCAAATACACAGTTGAGCGCCCGCTACATTTTGGAGTTTTTCTCGCGCAACCAGATGAGAAGAGGAGATCGACATACACAACTATTTTCTCTGAATTTGGCCTCCCGCTCGGAGAAGCTTTTCAACTGCGCGATGACTTACTCGGTGTCTTCGGAGATCCATCTGTTACAGGTAAACCCGCCGGGGATGATCTGCGCGAAGGCAAGCGAACTGTCCTCATGGCGATGACCCAAGACCGGGCCACAGAGCAGCAGGAGCGCATCATCTCCAAACTCTTTGGCGACCCCAACCTCACCGATGCCGGCATTGAAGAAATACAAATGATCATTACCAATACTGGTGCGCGAGAGCACGTTGAAGAGCTCATCGAAAAACTCACCCTCACGGCCCTGGATGCCCTCAATCGAGATGAAATCGGCTCAGACACTCACGCCCTTCTGGACGAATTAGCATCCAATGCAGTTCGGCGGAGTGTGTAAGTGTCGGCATGGATCTTGTGAAGGTTCTCCAAGAAGTTCTGCTCATGCCGCCACGTTGTGGAAACACACATGTGCTAGCGATCGATGGCCGTGCTGGGTCAGGAAAAACGACTCTCGGCAATGACCTCTTTCTAGCTTTAAGTGTGAAGAACTCTGTATCACTCATACATATGGATGAAATATATGGGGGCTGGGATTGCGCACTTGGAGAAGCGTTAACCGAAAAACTCTCGAATTTACTTGAGAACTTGTCGCGTGGGGTACCACATCGGTTACCCATTTATGACTGGAGCGCTAAGGCCTTCAATTCCTATCGCGAGATTCCACCAACCCACATACTGCTCCTCGAAGGGGTCGGAAGTGCACAGCGCATTGTCCGAGAATTTGCCGCAGCAACCATTTGGTTAGACATTGATTCCAAAACAGGCTTGACCCGCGTATTGGAACGCGATGGGAAAATCAGCGAGCCATTCATGACTCAATGGCAAGTAGATGAAGACGAGCACCATCTTCGTGAGAAGACTCGAGAAAACGCGGATTTCGTCCTCTCTACAGTTCAGTTGCTCTGATCTTTCGGGGTTGCAGCGCGCCGCTACCCAGTTGATCTGCGGAGTTGCCTAAGATTTTCTTGTGTCCGATCTGACTGGTGAACTCATCGATGGACGCTATGAGCTCCTGGAACAAATTGCCACTGGTGGAATGGCGACGATCTATATTGCCTTGGACACTCGTCTTGATCGCAAGGTCGCGGTAAAAATCATGCATTCGCATCTCGCCAATGATGAGAAATTTGTCAATCGGTTTATCAAGGAAGCTAAAGCAGCGGCAGCACTTTCTCACCCAAACATTGTGAGCGTCCAGGATCAAGGCTGGAACCAAGGTGGTACTCCAGCCGTATTTCTAGTGATGGAGTATGTGGAGGGATTTACACTCCGGGATTTTCTATTTGAACAAGGGAAACTTTCACCTAGTGAAGTCATTCGACATCTCATTCCAATCTTGAGCGCACTTGCCGCCGCTCATAAAATTGGAATCATCCACCGCGACATCAAACCGGAAAACATCCTCATCTCAATCAACGGCCGCATTAAAGTTGCGGATTTTGGTTTGGCACACGGAGACCTTCTTGGAAATACCGTGACCGCAGAAACCAGTGTAATTCTGGGCAGTGTCTCTTACTTGTCCCCCGAACAAGTGCTCCGCGGAATCGCCGATTCGAGAAGCGATGTCTACTCCGTTGGAATTGTCGCCTTCGAACTCCTCACGGGCGAGAAACCTTTCGCCGGAGATTCGCCGATTAACATTGCGTACAAGCATGTCCACGAACGCGTTCCTGCGCCTTCGACCCTCGTTTCCGGAATTCCCCAGTCTCTTGATGCCCTCATCCAGCGGGCTACCAGCGTTAACCCAGATGATCGCCCCAGCGATGCTGAGGATTTCCTGGAAGAACTGCGGAAGATTCAGATCGAATTGGATCCAAAGCGAACTCAGATGAGTTTAGAACTCGATCTCCCGCCCATTGCGGTCAGAGAGAAATCTCGCTCCCCCAAGAGGGTTTCTGCCAGCCTTAATCCTTCGCCTTCTGGCACAGTGGCGACCATGAAATCGGAGAAATCAGAAAGCACCATCCAGGCAAGAAAACGTAAGGCAAGTTCACGCGTTCGCAGGAATCGATGGATCGCTTTTATTCTGGCGATCGTGCTTGCCGGAGGGTTTTGGTATGCGTTTGGAGGTCTTGGTAGCCGCGTTTCGATTCAAACGATGGCTGGTATGAGTATAAAAGAGGCCAATGCATATCTAACCTCACGTGGCCTTCATTCACGCGTTGAGAAAATATTTAGCGAGGAAGTCGTTGCAGGCAAAATCATTTCAACGAATCCAGGTGGAGGTGGGGACGTCAACAAAGGCGGCACAGTCTCGCTCGTGGTATCAAAAGGACCGGAGCGATATCTCGTCCCTGATGTAAAGAATCTCTCGGTGCAGCGCGCTGGGATGCTTTTAAAGGAGAATTTTCTCGTTCTTGGGACCGCGACCGAAGTATTTAATACGGTCGTGACAAAAGGCTTAATTATCGCTGCATCGCCAACCATTGGAACTTCCGTGAGGAGAAATACCACTGTTGATCTCCTAGTGAGCAAGGGTGTCGAACAGATTCCTCTAACGTCCTACCAGGGCAAAAGTAGCGATCAAGCTCTCAACGAACTTACCGCTGCTGGATTCGATGTCACACCAACATACGCTTTTAGCGATACGGTGCCCATTGGACTGGTCGTTAGTCAAACACCGGACGGCGGAACGAATTTGCCGAAAGGAACTAAGATCGCACTTGTCATTTCCAAAGGTCCAGAATGGGTCTTCGTTCCAAATGTCTACTCTCTGACTCAGGAGAAGGCCACAACAGCGCTGGAAGATCTCAATCTCATCGTCACAATAAAGAAAATTGGTACTCGCCCCAATAAGGTTGTCATTGATGTCTCACCAACTGTCGGATCCAAAGTGAAACGTGGCAGTACGGTGGTCGTAACAGTAGGGTAGGCCAATGCCTAACCCACGAATCGGTGCACACGTTCCCACAACAGGTGGGATGGCAAAGCGCTCAATTGCTTACGCAGAGACAGTTGGGGCTGAGGTAATTCAGGTCTTTGCCTCCAATCCACGCGGGTGGGCGATGCCGGAGCCCAATCGCGCGGCAGATGAAGAATTTCGCAAAGTTGCACGGGAACGGGATATCGCAACCTACGTCCATGCGCCGTACCTCATTAATCTTGGCTCGCCCACACATGAAACTTACCAAAATTCCCTCAATTCAACTCGTTATTCGCTCTCACGAGGTGCAGATATAGGTGCGCTTGGAGTCGTAATCCATACTGGCTCTGCGGTTGAGGTGAATCACGTTCCTCAAGCATGGAAACAAATACACGCTGGGATGATGCCGATTTTAGAAGCATTACCTGATGACGCTCCTCCCCTCCTTCTGGAACCCACTGCGGGCCAAGGACAATCACTTGTAAAACGCTTAGAAGATTTAGTGCACTATTTCGATGCGTTGGAAAATCACCCAAAGGTTGGTGTTTGCTTAGATACCTGCCATGTTTTTGCCGCCGGGCATGACATTAGCAAAAAGGGTGGAATGACTGAGGCCATTGATCTTTTGGTTTCAATAGTGGGAGTCGGTCGCCTCCAACTCATCCATGCGAATGACTCGATGGATGTCTGTGGAGCGCTCAAAGATCGGCACCAGAATCTTGGTGAGGGATATATCGGCCTAGAACCTTTCAAAGAGCTCATCAGTCATCCTGCTGTGGCAAATGTTCCCCTCGTCCTTGAAACACCGGGACAAGAACCTGAACATGCCAAAGAGATTGCACTTCTCAAGAAGTACCGAAAGTAAATATGCGATTGCGCTTAGCGCCTCTTGCACTTCTGGTTGTAGCGGCAATGTGGGGATCGACCTTTTTTATGATGAAAGAGGCAATCCAACGCCAAGATGTCAATAGTTTTCTCTTTACACGGTTCTCCATTGCCGTTATTGCAATGCTCCTCATACGGCCTCAAGTGATTAAGTTATTCACCCGCGACATGGTGACAAAGGGCTTTATATCTGGAACTTTCCTCGCTGCTGGGTACATTTTTCAAACATTCGGCTTAGCGCTTACTTCCGCTGCCGTGACAGGTTTCATCACTGGACTCTATGTCATCGCCACCCCGCTTATGGCCGCCCTCTTTCTTGGACAAAAAATCTCCGGAAAAGTCTGGTTCTACGTCGCACTCGCAACCCTTGGACTTGGACTTTTATCTCTACATGGATGGTCAATGGGAAGAGGCGAACTACTTGTTCTGGCCTGCGCTCTGGCCTACGCAGCACAAATCATCGCTCTTAGTAAATGGAGCAAAGGCAGGGATGCCTATGCGCTTACCATTCTCCAATTAATCGCGTGTGCGGTTTTATCAGGGCTAGCCACACTCATCAACGGCTATCAAATGCCACCCGATGCCGGCGTTTGGGGTGTGGCGGTCTTTACGGCCATTTTCGCCACTGCCTTAGCTTTCATGATCCAAACCTGGTCACAGGCCCATATTTCGGCTACAAAAGTCGCAGTAATTTTGACGATGGAAACGGTCTTCGCTGCCGTTTTCGCGGTGATATTTGGTGGAGAGCATCTAACCCTAAAGATAGTCGCAGGTGGAACGATGGTCGTGGCAGCGATGTACATGATCGTTCTTGAAGAAGCGTGAGAGAATACCCACATGCGCGTAGATCTCCGTTCTGACACAGTAACCGTTCCATCCCAAGGCATGCGTGAAGCCATTGCCGAAGCGCCCGTTGGGGATGACGTCTACGGCGAAGACCCCACCGTGAATTCGCTTGAGGAACGGGTTGCTTTAATGTTTGGCAAAGAAGCTGCTCTCTTCACACCATCTGGTTCTCTAGCAAATCAATTAGCAATTCGGATGCTAGTTGCACCTGGCGAAGAACTTCTTGCAGAAACATTCTCACATATCGTACGTGCCGAACTTGGGGCTGCGGCGGTTTTCAGCGGTATAACAACTCGTACATGGCAAGCACCTCGCGGATTACTCAAGGCAAGTGATGCTATGGAAATTGCGCGACCAGATTCCGGTCCCTATCAAGTTTCCACCACCGCAATCGCCGTCGAGAACACTCACAACTTTGGCGGAGGAACCATCCAGCCTTTAAAGGAAATCGCTGAACTTTATAAGTTAGCCGAAGGCGCGGGAATCAAACTCCATCTCGATGGAGCGCGCATTTGGAATGCACACGTTGCAAGTGGAGTCGCTCTTCCTGAGTACGCAAAGTATTTCGAAACCGTAAGCGTCTGTCTGTCAAAGGGACTAGGCGCGCCTGTTGGTTCACTTATGCTCTCGACAAAGGAAACAATTGGCCGAGCTCGCGTGTGGAGAAAACGATATGGGGCGGGAATGCGCCAAGTCGGAGTCCTTGCCGCCGCCGGCCACTTCGCCCTGGATACGAACTTGCCATTATTGAAAGACGATCATCGCCGAGCTCATTTTCTTGCAGAAAAACTACATGCAATCGTGCCATCAATTGTTGATCCCAAAAATGTTGAGACAAATATTGTCTCTCTCGAATTGTCTGATATTTCCTTGAGTGCCGCGGAATTCGCTCTGTTACTAAGAAATGAAGGGGTGCTCATTAGCGCGCTCGGTCCAAACTTCGCGCGCGTGGTTACTCACCTGGATATTGATGATAAAGGCATTGAGTTTGCAGCAGAAGTGATGGGAAGAGTCTTAGAGGGCACCCTCGTGGCGTAAGAGCCATTCTTTAACATCTAGCCCATATCCATAATTTCCCAAAGCTCCGCCCGTTTTTACAACCCGATGGCATGGGACTACAACCACGATCGCATTTTTGGCGCACGCAGTTCCGGCCGCACGAACCGCTGCCGGAGAACCCGCACGATGGGCAAGATCCGCGTATGAAAGAACTTTGCCGGGACGAATCTTTCGCATCGCTTTCCATGCGGCTTGCGAAAATTGAGCCCCAACTTGTCTAACAGCAATTGAATTAATCGCTTCGACATCGCCGGCAAAATAATCGTCGATGAGATCAGAAATGATTGGAATTCGCTTGACTCGGTCAATTCCGCGCAGTGCATCAACTTCATCAAGGCCATCTAACATCGAATCAAAACTGCCAAAACTAGCACTCAAGAGGACGTGTTCATGAGCAATCATCTGAAGTAGACCGACGGGGGTCTTGGTTGATGCTAGAAGCAATGCCACACCGAAAGATTAGCGATCGCGAAGCATCTCCGCTACGAGGAATGCAAGTTCGAGTGATTGGGCATGGTTAAGGCGTGGGTCACATGCGCTTTCGTAGCGTGTCGCCAAATCATCGTGCGATATCTGCTCACCGCCACCTACGCACTCTGTAACGTCATCACCTGTCAATTCGATGTGAATCCCCCCTGGATGGGTCCCAAGTGACTTGTGCACCTCAAAGAACCCCTTGACTTCGTCAAGAACGTCTTCAAACTTACGAGTCTTATATCCGCTGGGAGCCTCGTACGTGTTGCCATGCATGGGATCACTGACCCAGAGCACTTGAGCACCCGATTTAGTGACCCCTTCGATCAAGGGCGGGAGGACATCGCGAATGTTTTTAGCACCCATCCGGGTGATAAAGGTGAGGCGACCCGGTTCGCGATGCGGATCCAACTTGTCAATCAAGGCCAATGCATCATCAACCGTCGACTTTGGTCCGAGCTTTACTCCAATGGGATTTCTTACCTTAGAGGCAAAATCTACGTGAGCACCATCAAGTTGACGTGTTCGCTCGCCAATCCAGATGAAATGCGCAGAAACGTCATACGGCAATTGCGTACGCGAGTCGATCCGCGTCAGTGCCTTTTCGTATTCAAGGATGAGAGCCTCATGGCTAGAGAATAGATCTACAGTCTTGAAGGCAGAAGGATCGACTCCTGCAGAGCGCATGAATTCAAGGGCGCGGCCGATTTCATTTGCCATCTCCTCATAGCGCATGCCGACCGAGGAATCACGGATAAAACCCTTGTTCCATTCGTGGACTTGGCGAAGATCGGCGAAGCCGCCTTGGGTAAATGCTCGGACGAGGTTGAGGGTGGCGGCGGAAGTGTTATAGACCCTGACCAACCGTTGAGGGTCTGGAGTGCGGGACGCTTCGGTGAATTCCAGACCGTTTACCGCATCTCCGCGGTACGCCGGGAGGGTGACCTCGCCCCGTGTTTCAAGATCATTGGAACGGGGCTTGGCAAACTGGCCAGCCATGCGACCAACCTTCACCACCGGCAAACTTGAGTAGTACTGCAGCACGGCTGCCATTTGCAGAATTGTCTTTATTCGGTTGCGGATAGAATCAGCGGTTGCGGCCGCAAAAGTCTCGGCACAATCTCCACCCTGCAGCCAAAAAGCTCGGCCCGCTGCTGCTTCCGCAATCCGCTCTTTGAGATTGTCACATTCGCCGGCGAAGACCAAAGGAGGAAGGCTTTTCAACTCCTTCACTGCGGCTCTGATCGCAGGTCCATCCGCCCCTCCAGGCCAGGCTGGTTGCTGGGCCGCGACAAGGTCGGGCGTGAAGAGGGCGTCCAAGGTGGTCATAGTTTCCTAGCGTAGAGAGTGGGGAGAGGTTCGCGCCGTGCGATTATCCGAAAAAGACCTCTGCTTCTTTGTAGAGGGCAGAATCAACAAGTTTTAGCTGCTCAGTTGCCGAAGCAAGAGGGACTCGAACGATATTTGTGCCATGCAGCGCAACCATTTTGCCCCAATCGCCCTCATGGGCCGCAGTAATCGCATGCAGGCCAAAACGTGTGGCGAGTACGCGGTCAAAGGCAGTTGGTGTGCCGCCACGTTGGATATGCCCGAGAACGGTATTTCGAGCCTCTTTACCAGTGCGAGATTCGATCTCCCCTGCGAGCCATTCACCGATACCAGAGAGTTTGACGTGACCGAAGGCATCCAGAGTCTGATCCTTCACGACCATGTCGCCATCTTGGGGAATCGCTCCCTCCGCAATCACAATGATCGGTGAGTAATTAACTTTGAAACGAGATTCAACCCACTCACACACCTTGGCAACAGAAAACTTCTGCTCAGGGATGAGTATGCAAGCAGCACCGCCCGCTAAACCCGAGTGAAGAGCAATCCATCCTGCGTGACGGCCCATTACCTCTACTACAAGAGCACGATGATGTGACTCAGCCGTAGTGTGAAGGCGATCGATCGCTTCCATTGCAATATTCACTGCAGTATCAAAGCCAAAGGTGTAGTCAGTATTACTCAGATCATTATCGATTGTCTTGGGAACACCGATCACGTGGACTCCAAGGGCATGCAGTTTTGTCGCAACTCCGAGAGTGTCTTCTCCTCCGATTGCAATGAGCGCATCAACTCCGGCATCTTCCAAATTCTTCTTTATTTTCTCAAGACCGCCCTCAATTTTGAAAGGGTTGGTTCGGGAAGAACCAAGGATTGTTCCGCCGCGGGGCAGAATCCCCCGTGTCGCTTGAATGTCCAATGGCATAGTCAGCCCGTCAAGTGGACCTCTCCACCCGTCGCGATAGCCAACAAATTCGTGACCATATTCTTTAACACCTTTACGGACTATTGCTCGGATAACGGCATTAAGGCCGGGACAATCTCCTCCGCCAGTCAGGACACCTATACGCATCGCTATTCACTCCAACGCTTCATTGGTTTCGGGCACTGTAACCCGGTTAGTACGGTCAACGCTGACATGGGTCAGTCTAGTGCCAATTATTGAGGGATTCTGCCCGACCCTTGAGGCGAAGGTCACGTAATCGCGGTGAATTACGCGGTGACCCGCACTCCTTTGCCCACGACAACTATTCCACCAGGCGAGATTGTAAAGCGCTGGCTATCTCGTTCGAGGTCCACGCCAATTTGCGCACCTGGTTCGACGATCACGTTCTTGTCCAATATGGCACGTCGCACAACGGCGCGCTCTCCAATCTTTACCGAAGGCATGAGAACCGATCCATCGACAAATGAACCAGCTGAGACCAGAACATCATACGAAGCAACGGTTCGATTGAGGTGTCCACCCGAAATAATCGTTCCCGCACCAACGATTGAATCGTGCGCTATTCCACCTTCACTAAATTTTGCTGGAGGCAGTGAAGGCGGATTAGTGAGTAAAGGCCAATCACGGTTGTAGAGATTGAAAATCGGATGAACAGAAACCAAATCCATATGTGCGTCAAAATATGCGTCAATTGAACCTACATCGCGCCAATATCCTTTATCGCGGTCAGTGGCACCAGGTACAACGTTATTTGCAAAATCATAGACTTTTGCAGAGCCATCTCTAGTGAGCATCGGAATTATATTTCCACCAAGATCGTGTCGACTCTCCAAATCTTCAGCATCAAGGATGAGAGCCTCTTCCATAAGGTCTCTTCTGAAAATGTAATTGCCCATTGAGACCAGACACATATCTGGGTGCCCTGGCATTGGTGGAGGATTGGCTGGCTTCTCGTGAAATGCCTTGATTGTGATGCCATCGTCTGCGAGCTCAATAACACCAAACTCGCTCGCTTCAGCCCGTGGCACTCTAATCGCGGCGACAGTAACTCCAGCATGTGTCTCCAAATGCTGCGCAAACATCTGACTTGGATCCATGCGGTACACATGATCCGCACCGAAAACAAGAATATGTTTGGGGTCTTCATCGTGAATAAGATTGAAGTTTTGCAAAATTGCATCGGCACTTCCTGTGTACCACCGCGGTCCCAGCCTTTGCTGGGCAGGCACGGGAGTAATGAAGTTACCTAGAAGCGTGGACATTCGCCAGGTTGTGGTGATGTGTTTATCGAGTGAATGGGATTTGTACTGCGTCAATACTGCAATTTTTAGCATCCGAGCATTCACTAAATTTGAAAGTACAAAATCCACCAGTCGATACGACCCGCCAAATGGCACTGCCGGCTTTGCCCGATCTGCCGTCAGCGGCATCAGGCGCTTGCCTTCTCCCCCTGCTAGAACAATTCCTAACAAGAGGTCATGTCGAGGCATGTCGTAACGATAGCCTTCTCCATGCAAGCCGCCTAGACCACCAAAAAGCGGGAGCTATCAAGTGGCGAAAGGGAGAGAAAATGATTCCGGTTAATGTCGGGCTGGTTACGAAAGAGTGGCCCCCACATGTCTATGGGGGCGCCGGAGTGCACGTTGTTCAACTCGCAGAGGCTCTTCGCGAACGCTCCGAGATCATCCTATCTGTGCACTGCTTTGGTGAAACAAGAACTGGGGCACTGGGACAAGAAGTTCCTCAAGAATTCTCTCAATCCAATCCTGCATTGCAAGCAATTGCGACGGATGCGGCAATAGCTGATTCGCTTGGAAGCGTTGATGTCGTGCATACGCACACCTGGTACGCGAATATGGCCGGCCATCTCGCTTCATTAATGTATGGGATTCCACACGTTATTACGGCGCACTCACTCGAGCCACTACGTCCGTGGAAAGCAGATCAGTTAGCGGGCGGCTACCAACTCTCATTGTGGATTGAAAAGACTTCGCTCGAAGCCGCCGCCGCAATAATCGCTGTGAGCGATGCCATGCGATCAGACATCCTCTCCGCCTACCCCGACATTGATCCAGCCAAGGTGCACACGATTCGCAACGGAGTGGATACAAATAAATTTGCACCGCATGTGGATCCTCATGTACTTGCAAAATACAACATCTTTGGAAGATACGGCCTTTTCGTTGGACGGATCACACGCCAGAAGGGGTTAGCCCATCTACTTCGTGCGTGGAGAGACGTCC
The DNA here is from genome assembly GCA_041659345.1 of Candidatus Nanopelagicaceae bacterium. Classification (GTDB taxonomy): domain Bacteria; phylum Actinomycetota; class Actinomycetes; order Nanopelagicales; family Nanopelagicaceae; genus QYPT01. The sequence goes on from JBAZYI010000003.1 coordinate 16,186, forward strand.
CCGCAGAGCATGGATTGGTGATTGCAGCAGGAAGTCCCGACGAGCCAGTAATCGGACAAGAAGTCGCAGAGTTGATCGCAGAGTTACAACTCACTCGTAAGAATATTTGGTGGATCCAAGAGATGCTTCCGCATGATGAATTGACGGCCATTCTGACATCAGCAGATTTATTTCTCTGTCCTTCGATCTACGAACCCCTTGGCATCGTCAATTTGGAAGCGATGGGTTGTGCCACTGCGGTGCTCGCTTCCGATGTAGGTGGAATCCCAGAAGTAGTAGAGGACGCAGTGACAGGCGAATTGGTTCACTTCTCGAGCGACATTCCACTTTTTGAATCCAAACTTACGCAATGCATCACTCGCCTCATGGCTCAACCCGAACTTCTAGGTAAATATGGACTCGCAGGGCGCGAGCGAGCTCAGAAATTATTCGACTGGGATAGAGTTGCAGCGGCTACGATAGTTCTTTATAGGAAAATTTCTCTCAAGTAATAGTTTCTATTTTCGAAGCGGAGCTTAATGTCTCGTAGGAATTGGTCGCTCTTTGGACTCGTCGGCTTCCTTTGGGGAATTCCTTATCTCTTGATTCGCGTGGCAATTCGAGACTTCGACCCTGCTTTCATCGTTTTCGTTCGCCTGGTAATTGGCGCCGCCATCTTGATTCCGATCGCCGCCAGGCGGAAAAGTCTTGCCCCAGCTCTTCGAGGATTTAAGTACGTTCTCTTTTATGCCTGCTTGGAAATGATTGTTCCTTGGTATCTCATCACGACTGCCGAAACCAAGATCTCCTCTGGCCTTACCGGCCTCCTCGTCGCAACCACGCCCATCTGGTCAACGGTTTTCACCTCTCTGTACGGCGATAAAACCGTCTGGCACAGAAAGAGATTATTTGGATTAGTACTCGGCTTTATCGGGGTCTTCACACTTGTTGGTATTGAAGCATTAAGCGGCACGAGTGCTCTTTGGGCTATCGGGTATGTCCTTCTGTCAGCAGTGGGTTATGCCTATGCGGTCATCATGATCACCCGAAAACTTCCGGGCGTGTCCGGAATCGCGATCAACGCCGTGGCCATGGCGATATCGGCAGTGGTTTACATACCCTTTGCAATTGCTCAGCGACCCCGTGGAGCGGTGTCGACCAACGCCCTCTTATCCCTATTGGGGCTCGGCGTACTCTGCACCGCTGCTGCATTCGTCGTCTTCTTCATGGTCATGCGAGATATCGGCCCTGCTCGAGCCTCGCTGGTGACTTATGTGAACACCGCCGTCGCGGTACTTCTTGGATCCCTGATCCTTTCCGAACCGTTCACTTTAGGAATGGCCATCGGCCTTCCCATGGTTTTGGTTGGCTCTTACTTTGCCGGGCGAAAACCTTCACACCTCTAAAATTCAAGTGCCCAGAAAAGGAAATTGCCACCGGCCGCGTTTGGGGACGTTGGCCGGTGGCATTGGTCGTTAAGAATTTCCTCGACCCGATTGTGAATTAAACCTTGATGTCTGCGAACTCCTCTTGTTCTGCCTGAGACATTGCCGCTACCGCAATTGCCTGCTCGTAGGCACCAATCGCACGATCTTGTAACCCAACTTCAACGAATACTCGTGCAATTTCGCCCCAGTACAAGGCGAGTTCCTTGGACGGAGTCATCTCACTCATGTGATTAACTGCGACTTCCAATATCTTCTTTGCGTCATCGATGCGACCCATTCTGAAAAGAACTTTCGCTTCTTGGCAATATAAACTCGCTCGCGGGCCGGGGATTCCGAGAGGAAGTTCGAGCAGTCCCTTTCGTGCGTACATCAATGCATCTTCATAATTACCGAGGCGCACCTCAACTTCAGAGAGAGTTGCACAGGTGTAGGCGGCGTGACCCGGGTTATTCTGTGAAGCCAGATCAAGATAGGCAGATTCGGCCAAACTATGGATGCGTGCAAAGTCAGGATTCGGAAGTTCGAGCATCCAACGCGCTGCGTTGTCATTTAGAATTGGAAGCACTTGATTGAGTTCGGCCAATTTCGTCCAGTGCATCGCAGTCGTAATGTGGTTGAGAGCAAGCGGTAAGTCGCCACGACTCTCCGCGAGCATCGATGATTGCCAGTACGACTGAACCATCGCTTTAGGCGATTTGCACTTCTCGGCAAGTTTGAGAGCTCTCGACACAATTTCAGCAGCGCGCGGTGTATCGCCCCGGTGATAGTGGCAACTCGCAAGCAAGCAGAGCATTTCGACCACTTCAGTCTCGGGCCAGTCGATGGAGTAATCTCGTAACATCTCCTCGCCTCGTTGGACACCAAGGGCGAGGTTGCCCGAACGGAAACAGACACTCATGATCTCGTTACCTAAACGAGCGCGAAGATCGGGCGCAACAAAAGTATTCTCTTTAAAAAGTCGCTCAAAGTCGTCGAGCAATCCTTCAAATAATCCTTCGCGGGCACGGACCTGCAAAAGAACGACTGTGGCTGCTAAGTGCGCTGTCGCTGGAATGCCAGGGAAGGCGAGAACTTGGTTGGCATAATCGCGTGCGCTCTCCAAGTCCCCTGAACTCAGGGCAACCTTTGCCATGTTCACATTCAGAGCAATCTCTTGGCTACTTTGGTCAAGCAGCAACTCATCGGCCGAAATTCCGAGCCTTGAGGAAAATTTCTCGATCATCTCTGGCTTTGGCTTCCGTTTGCCTGTCTCAAGTAATGAGATGTAACTGGAAGCAGCTATACCCTCAGCTAGCTCAGATTGAGTCAGACCGACTCGCTCCCGTATCTCGCGGAGCCTGCTACCAAAATCCATAGGTCTTCCCTTCTTGGCGATCTTGTTATATGTTACAGCCAACCTTTACAAATAGTAAAGCCCTTTGGAGGAAATTGTGAAGAAGTTTATCGCCCTGACTTTAACCGTACTCGCAGTTGTCGCAATGACAAGTACGCCTGCCAATGCAAAAGGCAACCCTAACGATGTCACATTCTCTGCAACCACAATCCCTGGTGGAAACTGGTGCTGCTAGTTCAAATTCTCTCATTGAAGGCAGCGTTGCCTTCTTCCCCTAAGCGCCCAGAGTAGATAGAAGTTCTCACACACATAGAGAGCAAAAAGAGAATTAGGTAAAAATGTTAAGAAACGGAAGATGGGACGGGCAAGAATTTTTGCACGCCCAACGAAGGACTTCCCCACTTCACTTCTCTCTTAACATCGCAAAAAACTC
>JBAZYI010000003.1:19388-45340 GCA_041659345.1 Candidatus Nanopelagicaceae bacterium
AAAGTACAGTGGCTCGTGTGGCGATGGTGTTAGCACTCATCGTCTTCACCCAGAGTTTTAGCGTAGCAATGGGTGATGCAAGTACCGGTCACTTCTCACAGCAACAGATCAGCTCTTTCGTTAAGACTGTTACCAACGAGATAGAGGTGAGCAAGAACTGGAGTGCCAGTTTTGGCACGAGTGTTGGTGGCAAGTTGTACTGCCACTCCGTTGTACTTGGAGAGGGTGTAAGAGCCGGCAAGTACGGTCTTTACACGTGGTTCACATGTAGTGCAATGCACAAATTGGATCCATCCAATGCATCCAAAACAGATATATCTTGCACGGGATTCTCTTCGCCAGTTTGGATCGAGCCGAGGGCGGGCAAAGTAAAATTTCAGCCAGTAATTAGTAACGCTGATTACGCCGCGTTGAGAACGTCAGCACCCGTCGCAATTCAGACGGTGATGGATGCAAACTACACCCATCTCAATTCCAGTCAATCAAGAGTTCTGATTGCGCGCGCAGTTCAGGGTAAGCAAGAAAATAGCGCCAATTCTTCAACGATGTGCCAATAATTACTGATCGCTAAAACCAAGTCGTTCTAAGAGTTTCGGATTGCGTTGCCAATCTTTGGAAACTTTGATGTGCAACCCAAGATATACACGGGCCGCCAGAATCCTTTCGATATCAGCCCGGGCTCGAGTACCAATATCCTTGAGCCGCTCCCCTTGATGTCCCAGCAAAATTGCTCGTTGCGAATCCCGCTCCACGTGAATCGTGGCGTGGATATCGAAAAATGGTTTCTCTTCACGGCCTTCACGTTGAGTCAATTCGTCGATGGTGACCGTTATGGAATGCGGGAGTTCTTCTCGTGCATCTCGCAATGCAGCCTCTCTAATGAGTTCGCAGATCCATTGATCTTGACTTTGGTCACTTAACATTCCCTGCGGGTAAAACTCTGGTCCCGGTGGCAATGATTTGCCAATGAGATCGGCAAGCAGGTCGACTTGGTCGTGAATGGCGGCAGAGACCGGAACGATCTCGTGCCAAGTGAACTCCTTTGCCATGGCGACTATTCCAGTAAGTTTTGCCGCCAATGCAGTCTTGGAAACTAAATCCGTCTTGGTGATGACGGCGATCTTCTTTGCTTTTGGGTATTTCGTAATCTCTTGAATAATGAAGTCATCTCCGGCACCTGATGTTTCATCCGCCGGTAAGCACATCACAATCACATCTACAGAATCCATACTCTGCTCTACTACTGCGTTGAGTCGATGCCCCAACAAAGTCTTCGGTTTGTGAATGCCAGGAGTGTCGACCAAAATGGCCTGGTAATCAGAACGATGTAAGATTCCTCGAATTGCGTGCCGCGTCGTGTTGGGATGCGGAGAAGTTATGACGATCTTGCTTCCAACGAGTGCATTTACCAGGGTCGATTTACCTGTATTTGGGCGCCCTACTATTGCTACGAAGCCCGAACGAAATTCACTCATTGAGTCATTGTCTCACTTACTAGAAGATACAAACTCCAGAGCATCCGCTACGGAGGTCACAACTTCTGCGGCTCGCTCTCCTATGAGTCGATGGCAGCCTTCACTGGTTGGTGAAGTTATTGGACCAGGAATAGCCATGACAGGGCGGAGCAATTCAGCGGCGTCGCGGGCAGTACGTAAAGAACCACTTCGAAAGGCAGCTTCAACCACCAAGGTCGCCCGAGAGAGCGCGGCAATAAGTCTGTTACGTGTCAGAAAGCGGGATGGAACGGCAGAGGTGCCTGGCATCACTTCACTCACAATGAGCCCATTTTCGGTTATCTCCTCAAACAATCTCATATGTCCGGCTGGATAATTGATATCAATCCCGGCCGCCAACACTGCGATGGTTATGCCTTCTGCAACCAATGCGCCACGGTGCGCTGCGGCATCAATTCCATAGGCTCCTCCGCTAATGATCGCCCATTCGCGATCCACGAAACCTGCCGCAAAGTCGCCTGCAACACGGACTCCGTAATTGGTCGGATTTCGCGTTCCAACGATCGCCAGGGAGCGAAGTTGAAGTACCTCAGGTGCGCCTTTAGCCACCAGACCAATGGGAGGGGCCACGAGGTCATCGAGTTGTTCCGGCCAGAAGGGATCTTCACGGGTCAGGAAAGTCCCACCAGAGAGAACGATCTTCTCCAGAATTTGGGATGGGTTTGAAGTGTTGATCTTCTGAAGAGTTTTTTCAAATTTAGCAAGGTCATAACCGTCATCTCGCGCCCTCTCCACCACGCCCAGAGGTCCCAACGAATCAATCTCCCTTGACCAGAACGAGGATCCGCCCTCAATTGATGCGAAAAGAATGGCTCTGGCTTCTAGAACATTCATGATGCGAGTCCTTCGCGCAGTAGGTAGGCCCGCTCCGTGTCGTCCAGTGTCGGACGGGCATGACCCGATAGGTCTGCCAGGCTCCAGGCGGTGCGCATAATTTTATGAAGTCCACGTGCAGTTATCTGTTCGCGATCTAGTTCGGTGTGGAGAAAATTCATGGCGGTGCGCTCAGGCTGGAATGTTGTTCGTAAAGCGCGGCTGGGTATTTGCGAGTTGAGCGACCAGGTTTCATTTCTAAAGCGGTCTGCGGCAACCTCGCGTGCCGCAATCACTCTCTCTCTTATCATCTGGCCAGATTCACCCAAATTTGGTGCCATGAGTTCAACTCGACTCAGGGGGTCAACGTGCACCCGGAGGTCGATACGATCCATAAGAGGTCCGGAGAGTTTTCCCAAATACCTGCGCACTTGCTGCGAACTGCAGATGCAATTTCTGCCGCGCCCGGAGAATTTTCCGCATGGGCATGGGTTGGCAGCCAGTACGAGGAGGAAGCGCGCTGGGTAGGTAACGTTGCCAATTGCGCGCGCGATCGTGATCGATCCCAATTCCAACGGCTGACGAAGTGAATCCAGGACTCCCACTGCACATTCAGGGGCTTCATCAATAAAAAGTACTCCCCCATGAGCAAGCGAACATGCGCCCGGCCTGATCACGTGCGAACCTCCACCGACCATGGCAACACGTGTCGCCGTGTGATGCGGTGCGACGAAAGGCGCGGTACGTGCCAACGGAGATCTTTCGCTCAATCCGCTCGCGATGGAATGAATCGCGCTCACTTCGAGGGCTTCTTCTCGAGAGAGTGCTGGAAGAATTCCTGGCAATCGCTGCGCGATCATGGTCTTACCCGCACCCGGTGGACCAATCAAAAGTAAATGGTGACCACCAACTGCCGCCACTTCGGCTGCGATGCGCGCCTTCTCTTGTCCCGCCACATCCGCGAAGTCGAAAACTTTCTCATCAGGCTCGTTGAAAAGTGGTAGCTCTGCCCTTTCCGCTCTCTCATCCAAACGTAGCCAGCGCAATAGATCGCGTATGTGGTTCATCGGGATGACTCGCATATCCGTATTAAGTTCTGTCATAAGTTGAGCTTCAAGAGCATTTGCTTCGGGCACTACTGCGGTGGTAATCCCCTGTTTATATGCGGAGATTAGCGAAGGCAGGACTCCACGGACTCCTCGGATGTGACCATCAAGTGCGAGCTCACCTATATAAAGAGTCTGCCTTGATCGCTCTTCGGGAATCACGGATTGAGCGGCCAACAGTGCAATTGCGATGGGAAGATCAAAACTAGAACCGCTCTTTGGCAACCATGCTGGAGAGAGCGAAACAGTCACTTTTCTGTTGGGCCAATTCTCAGATGAATTAACGAGGGCAGAACGGACACGATCGCGGGACTCAGTGAGCGCAGCATCTGGCAATCCAAGGAGCACATAACCCGGAAGTCCGTCGGCAATATCTACTTCTACTCGCACAAGATGTCCATCCAGGCCTACAAGTGCAACACCCAGACTCTGCCCCAGCGTCATGCAACCACCAATGTCATAGAACTTTCTCTCTGTACTCAATCGAATAAGAACCATCCACAGCTATGAGAACTGCGGCGCAATCAATTTGGTAATCGCTTCCTAGACGCTGGTGCGTGGCGAGCCAGGCCAGCGCAAGCCGCTGCAATCGGTGTGCCTTCTCGCGCGTAATAGCCTCGAGAGGATGGCCAAAGGCAAGTGAGGTTCGAGTCTTTACTTCAACGAATGCGAAGGTTCCATCTGGCAATCTCGCGATGATGTCTATCTCACCCTCTTTGATTCGCCAATTTCTATCGACGATCAAGGATTCACGATTGATTAGAAATTCGGTGACAACTTTTTCACCGAGTGCTCCGAGAGTGCGATTATTTGTCTTGGTGCGGTGTGTGAGTGCCATAGTTCTGGCACACTATTTCCAAAGCGATGAGAACGATCTGCTCCCTGAAATGAATGTGAGTTATTCGCCTTTGTGGATATGGACTGAAACATTGGCAAAGGATCGGCGGTGAATGGCACAAGGCCCGAATTTTGTGAGCGCCTCTGCATGAGCAGCTGTCACGTAGCCCTTGTGCCGCGCAAATCCGTACTGCGGGAAATCTTCGTCGAATTTCCGCATAATTCGATCCCGCGTAACTTTTGCGATGATCGACGCTGCTCCAATGGTGTGAACGACTTGATCGCCCTTCCAGACTCCAAGGGCAGGGATCCCCAATCCCGGAATTACATAGCCGTCAGTAAGAACATACTTCGGATGCAGCGAAAGTCCTTGAACCGCTCGCCTCATTCCATCGATATTTGCTGCATGAACTCCTCGCTCATCAACGACTGTTGCCGGAATTTCCACAACCGAGACCGCCAGTGAGATTTCCATAATGAGATCAAATAGTTCTTCCCTCACTCTTTCGGAAAGTTCTTTAGAATCGCGAACGGGAATAAGTTCGGGAGCAAACGGGTCTTTCAGAATAACTGCGGCGACCAATAATGGACCAGCGCATGCCCCACGTCCAGCTTCATCGACACCCGCGATCGGTGATATTCCATTGTCGAGCAACAGTCGCTCAATGACTTTCACTTAATTCCTCTGGTGAATTCCAGGAAGCTAATTACTTTAAGGCGTCAAAGCGATGAATAATTTTTGCATGATTTGCTGGCCAGATTACCGCAACAACTCGTCCGACAACTTTGTTGACTGGAACCATTCCTTTATTAATATCTTCTTGATGGTAGCGCGAATCGGCGCTTGCCCCACGATGATCACCCATCACCCAGATTTTCCCGACCGGAACAGTGACGTCAAAATTCATATCACTTGGATTGTCACCTTTAAAAATATAAGGCTCAAATAGCGCTTTGCCGTTAACGGTAATCATTTTGTTGTTATCGCAGCAAACAACATGATCACCGGCTACGCCAATGACTCTTTTTACCAGGTGTTGTTTAGCGGGATTGGGAAGGACACCGACGGCGATCAGCCCTTCACGCAATTTTGCAATGACTATTGGCTCAGTAGTAGGCAATGGCTCCGAGAGCCAGAGGTCGGGGTCGCGGAAAACGACGATGTCACCACGCTTTATGGACTTTGAAATATATGGAACCTTATTTACTGCAACGCGATCCTTGATCCTCAAGGTGTCTTCCATCGATCCTGATGGAATATAAAAAAACTGTACGAAAAAACTCTTGATAATGAGCGAGACAAGAAGTGCGACGACTACGAGTATTGGAAACTCGCGAAGGACTGAACCCTTGCGCGACATGCCGTTCGGTTACGCCTGCTCGGCAGAGACTTCACTCTGATCTACTGCTTCTCCATCAGTCGCCGCGGGGACTTCAGCAACTACGGCTTCTACAACAGGAGTTGAGGCCCTCTTTGACGCTTCCATCTCACCGCGCTTTTCGCGAATTTTGGCTGCCTTGCCGCGAAGATCGCGCAAGTAGTAGAGCTTGGCACGACGGACATCGCCACGTCGGACAACTTCTAACTTCTCAATAACAGGTGTGTGGACTGGGAAAGTACGCTCCACACCCACGCCGTAAGAGACCTTACGGATGGTGAAGGTTTCGCGAGCGCCGTTGCCCTGTCGGCGGATGACGATTCCTTGAAAAACCTGGATTCGGCTCTTGTTACCTTCGATAACTCGAACGTGAACCTTGAGCTCATCGCCGGCACGAAATGTCGGGATATCAGAGCGAAGGGAAGCAGCGTCTACCGCATCAAGCACGTTCATTGTGAGTCCTCATCTTTTTCGACCGCAACGGATTGTGACCGCATAGGTCTCGTCTCTTGTGACGCCGAGTGGTTTACCTGACGTAAGGGGCTTATCCTGCCACAATCGCGCCCAATCCACTAAATCCAGGCGCCAAACCAGGCTTAAAGCACGACCTCAACAGCAGTGGCGAGTACGGGGTGAAGTGTCGGGCCGGCACATACGGATACTCCATGGGAATCAGTGGTGAAAAGTGCCCCAGCCTCCTTGGCAATCAGTTCAGCCGCAGCCCGGTCCCATTCAAAGAGTCCATGCTCAAAATAACCATCAAGCACCCCGATCGCGACATAACAGATATCGACTGCCGCCGAGCCCAAGCGGCGCAGGTCGCGGATTTGAGGTAGGAGTTGAGCGACGATTCTGCCTTGTTCGACCCGCCGATCCACGTCGTAGGCAAAGCCCGTCCCAATTAATGCCCTGTTAAGTGGAACAGGATCATTGCACTTTATTCTGTGAGAGTTACCTGAGGACGTGAGGAAAGCTCCCTGTCCACGGATGGCGGTGAAAGTCGAATTGATAGTTGGTGCGTGGACAACCCCCGCGATGACACCTTGATCATCCTTCACGCCGATACTGACGTTCCATCCAGGAATTCCATAGAGGTAATTAACGGTTCCATCGACGGGATCAATCACCCATGTAATTCCGGAAGTGGACTCACGTTCGGAACCTTCCTCACCAATAATTCCATCATCTGGTCGACGGGCGAGGATAGATTCCACAATATATTTTTCACTCGCTCTGTCCATTTGGGTGGCAATATCGATGGCAGTTGATTTCGATGAAATTTCAAAAGTCGCCGGACGGTCCATGAGCATGGCGCCGGCTTCAACGGCAATTCTTATTGCTAGTTCTAAGAGATCATTTGGTTGGGCTTTTGAATTCGTCACGCCCATACTCTAACCACCAATAGGATTTCGGGGTGTTTACTTCCTATCAACGCCTACTCGGAATTCCTGGGGCATTTCGGTTCTCAATTTCTGGATTCGTCGCCCGAATGCCGATTTCGATGGACTCACTCGCACTAATTTTCATTGTGTACCACGCTAGTCATTCGTATGCTTTGGCTGGAGCCCTGGCAGCCGTGGGTGAAATGGTTGTGATGATTGCCCTGCCTTTCTGGGCGCGCATGGCAGATCGATTTGGCCAGAGTAGAACGCTCGCGATGGTCATCCCTGCACGCACAATCTTCCTCATCATCTTTGTTCTTCTACTTACCTACAAAGCGCCAACCTGGACTTGGTTTGTCTCGATCATCGCAGTGGAAGCCTCCGTGATTAATGCCGGCGGTCTGGTTCGCAGACGTTGGGGATGGGTGCTCAAGGATGATCGCGACCTACTCAACACGGCATATTCGTACGAAGGCCTCATGGATGAATTCATATTCATCTTTGGACCTGTCATTGCAACGCTCTGCGCAACGCTTATCGCACCAGCATCTGCCCTTCTAATCGGTCTGGTATTTATGGTTGTAGGTGCAACCGTCTTTGCTTTCCAGAAGGATTCGGAACCGCCTCCACATCCACGCGACGAAGAAAAACCGCATCCTGCAGTTCTCCGAAATCGAGCGATTCAAGCTGTGATGCTCCCTGTCGTCTTTCTTGGGGCCTTCTTCAGCGCAGTTGGGCTCGTAGTTGTTGCCTTTGCCCAGGAACATGATGCTGTCGGACGGACAGGGTTGCTCCTTGCTGCATGGGCATTTGGTAGCGCGATTGCCGCGTTCGTGAACGGTTCGGTTAACTGGAAGAAGAACTATGCTCAGAGATTCTGGATTTTTCTCCTCGCTCTAACCGCGCTCTCAATTCCATTCCTCTTCGTCACCAATTTCACCTTCCTCATTCTTGCGCTCTTTTTAAACGGCTTAGCGATCGCTCCGCTCATGGTGGCTGCATATGGAGTCGCGGAATCTGTGGTTCCGCAGGAACAGGTGACAGAGACACTGGCGTGGGTCTTCATTGCCTTACCCATAGGCGGGGCAATGGCAAGTGCTATTACCGGATGGGTCATTGATCATTACGGCTCCCGCACCGCTCTGGTACTTCCCGCCGGCGCCATGATTTGCGCCATGCTGACGTTGCTTCCCTACTTTCGCACCTGGCATCGGTTACGCTCGGCTTCGTGACTGAACTTCGTTTAACTGGCAAAACACCTGATGGTACGTACTTAAGCCTGAGCGATACCGAGGGTGTCGAATACACAGTGCGCATCAGCGACACTTTGCGTGCCACCGTCAACCAGCCACGACTTGCGGCAGTCAATAACGTAGAAAGTGCTCCCTTGACTGTTAAAGAAATCCAAGCACGTTTGCGCTCTGGCGAACCGATTGAAGCACTTGCACGCGAAGCGCAGTGGACGATTGAAAAGGTAGAACGCTTTGCCGGTCCCATATTGCAAGAGCGCACGTACATCATTGGATTAGCCCACGACGTCATTATGCGAAAAGAGATCGGTCGCGAGAATTTGAATTTTATGGAAGTTGTCGCCTCCCGACTCGCTCCACGCCAAGTTGATATGAATGCAGCCGAGTGGAATGCCTGGCGTTTGGAAGATGGAAGTTGGGTTATCCGTTTGAATTACCCGAACCGAGATGGATTCGCAATTGCAGACTGGAACTTCGACCTCAATCGTCGCACCCTTGCCCCTTTAGATGATGATGCTCGTTGGATCATCGGTGACGAAAGCACTAGCCGTGAGAGAACTCCCGTTGATCATGGCCTTATTTATGGAAATCACCCTTCTGCGACCAGGGGCAGCCAGAACCGTCCGCTTGAAACCCGAGATGGACCGCGATTGGTTTCCATACGCGAGACTCCCGATGAAGAGAGTGCGCGCGACGGTGTAACCGGTCGCGCCATCGTGCCATCGTGGGATGAAATTATGTTCGGCTCTCGCAAAAACGATGGGGACTCCGAGGAATAACTTTCGTTAAGATATGAGCGCACTGCCCAGCGGCACAAACCTCTCTTCATCTGTCATCGCTCCATGATGTCCAACCATCGCAGACTCGAGATTGACACGCAGAGGATCAATAAGAATCACTCCTCCCCGCGCTATGGCAATCAGGTCGCCCATTCGATCGGAGGCATCATGTGACACAAAACTTCCAAAGAGATTGGCATTGATCGCTTCTTGCCGCGTGTAGACCTCGACTGATTCGCGCAATGTTCCTCGCCAATTTTCTGCCACATCGGAAGGTCCATTTCCTTCGAGATAGCGGTCTTCCAAATAAAGATGACGTGCTCGAGGCTCCCCTGCGACGAGTGCGACCCCTTCTAGGAGAGAATTCTCTCGACCGAGGATGATCTTCTCTTCAACATTGACCATTCCATGATCGGCCGTCATCCAGAATCGCGTTCCCTCAGGAAGTTGATCCAAAAATGTTCGGACAGCGTGGTCTACAAAAGCAAGTGCAAGCAACCATTTCTCCGAACCCACCCCGTCGCTATGTCCTGCAACATCTAGATCGTTGAGATACAGGTAGGCAAAAGACGGCGAAGTCTTGAGTGAGATTCTTGCAGCCTCAACCATCTCCGGAAGAGAATTTGCACCGCGGTACGTCGCGCCCCTAAATGCTGCCGAGGTAAATCCAGTGTTCTCATACCGCTTTGATGCAACGTGCGAAACGGAGATTCCCACGCTTCTCCCCCGCTCAAAAAATGTCGGGACTGGTTGCCATATTTGCGGATCAACCCTCTCATCCCACTTGAGCGAATTGAGAATTCGACCACCACTTCTTGGGACACGTACCGTGTAACCCATCATTCCATGAGTGCCCGGTAGAGCACCCGTCATGAGTGTCGTCAGACTTGTTGCAGTTGTAGAAGGGAATGCAGTTTGCACGGGGCCGTAAAATTTTAATCTACTGAGAGTCGGTGCAAATTCTCCATATTTTTCAATGACATCGGCGCCAAGTCCATCAACCAGGAGCAGACACTCACGTCCGTGCGGGCTCTCTCCAAAGCCGCAACTGTCATACGCATCCGATAACCCAAGTCCGGCAAAAATCGATGGAATTATGTCGGCCAGATGCACGGTGTAATCCTCTCACTAAATCCACTATCGTGAGCATGTGATTGAAAGAGACTTAGTTCTGCGCTTTTCAGATGAAGTCCGCAATGCACTACTCGCGAAAATGCCAATCGTCGCACTTGAATCAACGATCATCAGTCATGGGCTACCTCGCCCGCAAAATCTTGAAGTAGCACGTGAAGTTGAAGCAATCGTCCGACTAAGAGGGGCCACGCCGGCCACCATTGCGGTGATAGACGGGGCCGTGCACATTGGTCTCAATGATCTAGAACTCCAGCAGATCGCAAATCGAGATGATATTGCCAAGGCTTCGAGTCGTGATTTAGCAATGTCTGTCGCCTCTGGCACAAGTGCTGCGACGACGGTTGCAGCCACTGCCCATCTCGCCGTGCTGGCGGGCATTTCAGTTTTTGCCACAGGTGGCCTGGGCGGCGTTCATCGCGGAGCCAATGAATCATTTGATGAATCTGCCGATCTCACTGCCCTCTCCTGCCTCGACATTACGGTCGTGTGCGCGGGCGTGAAATCCATATTGGATGTTGGAGCTACTCTAGAAAGACTCGAAACCCTCGCAATCGGGCTAGTCGGATTTCAAACCAGAAAGTTTCCAGGTTTCTATCTGACCGACTCCGGATTCACCATTGAACATCGTGTAGAAAGTGCCGATGAGGTAGCCCGTATCTGCCAAGCGAGAAAAATCCTAAAAACCAACCACGCCGCACTTATCATTGCAAACCCCGTAGAAAAAGAAATGACACATTCGCTACATGATGAGATTCTGGCGAGCGGTTTAGTTAGGGCAAAAGCGGCTGGAATTACCGGCAAAGCGGTCACTCCATTCCTCTTGGAACACTTTCATGCTAATAGCCATGGTGAGTCGCTGCGCGTGAATATTGACATTATCAAATCGAATGCGGCATTAGCGGCTGACATCGCCGTTGCGCAGAGTCTCTAAAGGCATGGAAAAGGTTCTCTGCATCGGCGATGTCATGCTGGACGTTATTGCGGTGATAAAGACAAAAATTAATTACGGAAGTGACACCCCCTCAAAAATATCCACCCACGGTGGCGGAGCAGCCGGAAACGTAGCCTCCTGGGCTTCATCATCAGGCGCCTCCACGCGAATTGTCGCCCGTGTCGGCAATGACAGTGCGGGCATCGCCGTACTCTCAGAATTTGATGCTCTGGGCATCGCATATGGCAATGCCGTCGTTATAGGCGCTCAAACAGGAGTGGTGGTGGTGCTCGTTGATACGAGCGGCGAGCGCACAATGTTTCCCGAAACTGGCGCTAACTCTGGACTTTCACTTGCCGATCTTCCGAGCCTTGATGGAGTGAAAGTCGTCTATCTCTCTGGTTACGCACTGTTGGATCCTGTCTCGCGCCCAGGCGTTCTTGAGATGGTTGCAAAAATTCAAGATGCCGGAGTTCCGATATTTTTTGATCCAGCGACAGTTGGCGGCATGAGCGAGGTCGACATTTCCGAAGTGCGAAGTTGGCTGTCTCTCATGAGTGCGCTCTTTATGAATGAAGAAGAGGCCACTTTCCTCACGGGCGAGACCAAACTTGAACTCGCATTGGATTCACTGCTAAAGGATGCGCCTCTCGTAGTCATCAAGCGGGGTTCGCATGGGGCAATTGGAAAAGTAAGAGGCGGTGAATCAATTGCCGTACCTGCAGTACCTGCACAGGTTCTCGATACCACAGGTGCTGGTGACTCATTCGCCGGAGGCTACATCGCTTCATGGATTAAGAACCCTGATCTTCTCAGTTGCATGGAAGCTGGGGCTCTCGCAGCGAGTCAATGTGTTGCAATCATTGGGGCTAGACCGCACGTCACTCCCGCACTTTAAAGGCCCGCCTTGGCATAATCACCGCCATGGCTACTGCAAAAACTCCTGCCGCAAAAGGCACTCGAAGCAAAAAACCTGTCGGCCCTAAACCTGGCGAATACCCAGGCAAGATAATCGACATTGATGTTGCCTCTGAGATGTCAGGTTCGTTCCTCGAATACGCCTACTCGGTTATCTACTCGCGCGCGCTGCCCGATGCGCGCGATGGTCTCAAGCCTGTGCACCGACGCATCCTTCACCAGATGGCAGAGATGGGACTTCGCCCGGAGCGTGGACATGTCAAGAGCGCCCGCGTCGTCGGTGAAGTCATGGGTAAGTTGCACCCGCACGGTGACGCCGCAATCTATGACGCCCTTGTCCGCATGGCTCAGTCCTTTTCCATGCGCCTGCCACTCATTGATGGACACGGAAATTTTGGATCCCTCGACGCAGGTCCTGCGGCAATGCGTTATACCGAAGCACGATTGGCACTTCCTGCGATGGCAATGGTCGCCGAAGCCGACGAGAACACGGTTGACTTCGGCTCCAACTACGACGGACAGATCCTTGAACCCCTTGTTCTTCCCGCCGCTTACCCCAACCTGCTCGTCAACGGCGGTTCCGGCATTGCAGTTGGCATGGCTACAAATATGGCTCCCCATAATCTGGGCGAGATCATCGCTGCCACAAAATTCCTGATCGACAATCCAGCAGCCACACTGAAGCAGTTGATGAAATTCGTCCCGGGCCCAGATTTTCCTACCGGCGGCGAACTCGTGGGTGTAGAAGGTGTCCGAGAGGCATATGCAACGGGCAAGGGCAGCTTCAAAGTCCGCGCCAGCGTTGAAATCGGCAAAGTCTCCGCCCGCAAAATGGGAATCACCATCCGCGAGCTTCCCTTCACTATCGGCCCAGAAAAAGTCGTCGAGCGAATTGCCGACCTTGCGAAAGCCAAAAAAATTCAAGGCATCTCCGACATCATCGACCTCACTGATGGCAAAACAGGCACAAATGTTGTCATTGAATTGAAAAACGGTTTCGAACCAGAAAAGGTCCTGGCGCAGCTCTACAAGCTAACTCCGATGGAAGATGCCTTCGCAATCAATGCCGTGGCACTCGTCAACGGGAAACCGCAAACTCTCGGACTGAAAGAGCTCTTGCAAGTATTCATAAGCCACCGCATTGAAGTAATTCGTCGACGTTCCGAATTCCGCAAAGCAAAGGCAACATCGCGTTTGACTCTCGTTGATGGGCTCCTCAAGGCAATTATTGATATCGACAAAGTCATCAAGATTATTCGCAATAGCGAGGATGCAACTGAAGCGAAAGTCGCACTCATCAAGGGCTTCAAACTCAATGACGAGCAAGCCACCTACATCCTGGACATGCCTCTTCGACGCCTCACCAAGATGTCGAAATTGGAACTTGAGTCCGAACAGAAAGAACTCAAGACCACTATCAATGCATTGAGTGTGCTTCTCAAGAGTGAAGAGAATATTCGCAAGCAAGTCAGCGATGAACTCACGGCTGTCGGCAAATCCTTCGCTACTCCCCGCAAAACAAAGATCACTACAGAGATTTAATCCCAGTCCTGGGTAGGAGACGACTTAAGCGACTCGGCAACCACCAATTGGCGCGATTCCCAACGTGCATGAGCGCCGGCACAAGCATCGAGCGAATAATCGTTGCGTCGACTAAAACGGCAACCGCAAGACCTGAACCAAATTCCTGGATGGTGCGTTCGCCGCCAAATACGAAAGCGGTAAAGACAACGACCATGATCGTTGCCGCGGCAGTGATGACTCCGCCCGTCGCCGCTAAACCACGGTTGACGGCAAGTGAATTGTCGTTGGTGTGCAACCACTCTTCCTGAATTCGAGTAACTAAGAAAACTTCATAATCCATTGAGAGTCCAAAAACGATGGCAAAGAGCATGATGGGGAGAAAGGGCTCGATAGGACCGCCTTTCGCGCCGAGGAGTGACTCTGCCCAACCCCATTGAAATGCAGCGACAATGACACCAAAAGCAGCGCCCATCGAAAGAAGATTCATAAATGCAGCCGTTGCAGGAATGAGAAAGCTTCTGAAAAGCAGCATAAGTAGTAAGAAACTCAGTAAAACCACGCTTCCTATGAAGTAAGGAAGTTTACCTTTGAGAACATCTGCGAAGTCTTGGTTGATCGCCACCAACCCGCCAACGTAGACAGCTATGCCTGTTCCATCCATTGCACTCGGGATGGTCTGCTCCCGCAAACGCTTCACCAGATCTGATGTGGCTTCTTCTTGCGGCGCGCTCTTGGCGTAAATGGAGATGACTGCATACTGACCATCTGGTGTAACCATCGCAGGGAAGACCGTGGCCACATCACGATCCTTGCCAACAATTGCACGCAAATTTTCCAGAGCACCAGCATCGCCACCCATGGGCAGGGTCGCGACCAGGGTAAGCGGCCCGTTATACCCGGGTCCAAATCCCGTTGCGAGTAGGTCATACGCCTTGAAAGTCGTAGAACTATTCGCGTCATTTCCGGCATCTGATGAACCAGTCCTCATAGATAGCGCCGGGAGACCTAAAAATAGAACGACGAGTGCCGCCGCTGTAATCCACCGCATCGGATGCCTTTGAATCATCTGGGACCAGCGACGCCAAGCATTGCTACCTTCAGACTCTTCATGCAACTTCTTGCCTGGAATTTTGAGCCGATCAATGTTCTTGCCAACCAGACTCAACATGGCAGGAAGCAAAGTTAGCGCGGCAAGCATTGTGACCAGAACGGCGATTGACGTGGCGATCGCGACGCCATACAGCATGGAGACTCCGACCGTGAAGAGTCCGAGCATTGAAATGCAGACAATTGTTCCAGCAAAGAGAACTGCTCTACCTGATGTCAGAAGTGCGACGCGAATTGAATCCGCTGGTGTTCTCCCTTCATGAATCGAACGTCGGAAGCGAGTCACGATAAAGAGTGCATAGTCGATCCCAACCCCCAATCCGACGAGCGCGGCTAGAGTTGGAGCAAAAGAAGCAATGCTAAATTGATGGCTTAAGAGTGCAATAAGTGATGAAGATATTCCAAGGCCAACTACTGCGACAACCATTGGAATGATTGTCGCAACAACACTTCCAAAGGTGAGAAGGAGCACGACAAATGCGGCTAATAGAGCCAAGCCTGTGCTTTCTGATGGTCCCATTGGTTTCTCGATTTGCTTAAGCGCTTCTCCAGCAAACTCCACGTCTAAAGTTTGACTGCGTAAACCTTGAGCAGCATCTATGACATCTTGAACGGATTTTGTCGGAAGTTCCTTCGCCTGTGCATCAAACCGAACAGTTGCGAAACCAATCGTCTTATCCGGACTCAATGCCCGATACTGTTGGCTGTACGGATCCTGTACTGAATCTACGTGTGGTAACTTTTCAAGAGACCCAACCAACGTATTAATGAGCTGCTGTTTCGAATCCGACGTGAGACCTGAATCGCTCTGGAATACGATTTGCAGAGTGTCACCAGCCACTCGAGGGAAAGATTTGGAAATGATCTCCGTAGCGCGAGAGCTTTCGGTATGCGGAAGTGCGAATGACGAACTATAAGAGCTCCCTACTGACTTGCCCAAGCCAACAAAGCCCAACAGGAGTAAAACCCAGGCTACGATGACCAACCTGCGATGTTTAAAGCTTAATTGAGCGAGGCGATTCATGAAGATAAACCCTTTTTCCCCTGATTTAGTAACTTACCGAACGGTCAGTAGGTAAGATAGTCCGATGACGGATAAAGTTCAAACCAGGGATCGGAAGGCAGCCCAGACGAAGGAGGCCATTCTGGAGAATGCGATCTCGCTTTTCGCCAAGAAGGGTTATGCCGGCACGTCAATGGCCGACCTTGCCGACCAACTTGGACTCTCCAAAGCTGCCATTTATCACCATTTTGAGAATAAGGAGGCGCTATTTCACGCACTCGTCGATTCACTCGCCGACGACATGGAAAAACTTCTGGAAGTGAATGAATCTATGTCAAGTAGCACCTTCGATCGATCAAATCTTCTACGTGGTTTTGCCGAAGTACTCAATTCCCACCTCGACGTCATGCACCTAGCCCCCATGCACATGGTGGGGGCACCAGTCGATTTTACTGATCGGGCAAACAAGTTGATGATCCGCATGCAAAAGTTGCTCGTAGGGAAAAATCCCACTGAGGAGAACGCTCTGCGGGCTCGGAGTGCAATAGTAATTATTGCTCGTCTTGGTTTTTCGCCACCTGCACCATTTCGATCACATGCAAAAGGTAAACCAACCGATATTGATCTACTTCTGAAGGTCGCTTCCGACGCTCTTGAAATCTAAACGTCAATCCGATCGCGACCTATGTCAGCTGAAGAAAAGATCCTTCGCTACTCCACGCCGAACGGTTATGGCCGCTGCTTAGTATTGGCTCGAATCCAATCGGATAGTTGTTCTTCAGTAATGTTTCCTGCCGCCAGGGATTGAATGGTTGCGACAGCTTCATCAGTCCCAAGAGCGAGGTCATAGCCGTTGAGATCACAGAATACGTTGAGTGCCATCCAACCAAGGCGCTTGTTCCCGTCTGGAAGAGGATGATTTCGAACTATTCGAGAGCAGAGCACCGAGGCCTTAGAGAAGAAATTGGGGTACAAGTCGCGCTCCCCGAATCCGGCCTCGGATGCCGCAATCGCCGACTCTAAAAGTTCAATTCTCGAAACTCGGATCAGAGTTTCGGCTTCAATGCCGGTAACGGCTTGCGCGATGACGAGAACTTCAGAAAGGCTTAGGAGCCTCACCTGGCCAGTTGATCAAGGATTTCTTGATCACGTTCCACTAAATGCCGGACACGATTAATGAATTCGGCGTCTTTGCGCACTCTAGAAATCTCCACAGAGAGGGAATCGACAATGAATTGATTGACGCTCACGCCCTGAGCGCGCGCGATAACTTCCAATTGGTTGGCAAGTTCTTCAGTAAGGCGAAGGGTGGTTTGTTTCTTCATGACATCATGATATCACGGTGTCATGACACTAGATAGCCACCCAGTTTCCTCTTGGCATTCGCGAAGCGCCGCCTGACTCCATGTCTCCCCTGCTTCAACATGGCCACCCGGCAATCCCCACGTTCGGTCATCAGAGCGCGGGACCAAAAGAACCCGGCCCGCCCCGTGGTAGGCGATAACCCCCGATGTGCAACTTACTAGATACACCGAGTTAGGCGTCAATCCGATCGCGATCGATATCTGCCGACGATATAAATTCTTTACGTGGGGCTACATCATTGCCCATCAGCAACTCGAACATTGAATCGGCCGCAACTGCGTCGGTGACAGTGACGCGACGTAACGTCCGGTGATCTGGGTCCATCGTCGTCTCGCGCAATTGGTTAGCGTCCATCTCGCCAAGACCCTTGTATCGCTGGATCGGTTCTTTCCACTTTTTGCCGGCCTTTGTCAGATCGGCCAATACCTTGCGCATCTCATCATCAGAGTAGGTGTAGTAGAAATCGCCTTTCTTGCCTCCAGAACCCATCACTTCGATTCGATGCAAGGGTGGGATCGCGGCAAATACGCGGCCGTCATCAATAAGGGGTCGCATGTAGCGATAGAGCAGGGTTAGAAGAAGGCAGCGGATATGCGCTCCGTCAACATCTGCATCAGACATCAGAATAATTCGACCATAGCGAGCAGCATCCAACTCAAAGGAGCGACCGGAGCCAGCGCCAATGACCTGGATGATAGAAGCGCATTCGCTGTTGTCGAGCATCTGGGAGAGGGAGGCTTTCTGGACATTCAAAATCTTGCCTCGAATCGGCAAAATGGCTTGGAATTCCGAGTTTCGGGCCGCCTTTGTGGTGCCAAGGGCAGATTCGCCCTCAACGATGAAGAGCTCAGTGCGCGAGACATCCTCTGATCGGCAATCAGATAATTTTGTTGGTAATGACGAACTCTCTAGCGCATTCTTGCGACGTTGTAAGTCTTTATGTGCCCGAGCAGAAATTCGTGTCCGTGCAGCAGCGGCAACCTTTTCAAGAATCAAGCGGCCGTTTGCTTTATCAATTCTCTTTGTCGTTGAGAAGAATGCTTTCATCTCATCGGCCACGACTGCGGCAACGATTCTCGTTGCAGCGGCGGTTCCGAGCACCTCCTTCGTCTGACCTTCGAACTGTGGTTCAGACATTCGTACCGTGATGACAGCAGTGAGGCCTTCCATAATGTCGTCCTTGATGACATCTAGTTCGTTGTTCTTCAAAGTTTTTGTCGAGCGAAGGGCCTCATTGAAAGCTTTGGTGATTGCACGTTCAAAGCCTTGTATATGCGTTCCACCTTTAGGGGTTGCAATGATGTTCACGAAAGAACGCATCGTGGTCTCGAAACCATCTCCCCATTTCATGGCAATGTCGACACCCATGTCGCGCTCAACTTCGGTGGAGACCATATGGCCCTGCTCATCTAGAACTGGAACAGTCTCTGCATAGTGCCCACCGCCAGTTAGGCGAATGACATCTCCCACTGGTGCATCAGGAGCCAGGAATGTGCAGTACTCCGATATGCCACCTTTGTGCTGGAAAGTTTCGCTTGTTTTAGTTTTCGTTCGGTTGTCATTGACGTTGAGTGTCAAGCCCGGAACAAGATACGAAGTCTGGCGTGCACGGGCGTAAATTTCCTCAAGTTCGTAATCTGCCTCTTTGAGAAAGATTTGCTTATCGCTCCACCATTTAATGCGTGTGCCAGTGACTTTTGATGGCACTTTGCCAACGATCCTGAGTCCGGAGGCAGGAGTGAAAGAAGCTTTCGGACCTTCGCCTTCAAAAATTCCCGCAACGCCGCGTTGAAAAGACATCCAATAAATCTTGCCGTCGCGGTCTACTTCAGCATCGAGTCGAGATGCCAAGGCATTCACAACGGAGGCACCAACGCCATGAAGTCCACCGGATGCTGCATACGAACCGCCGCCGAATTTTCCACCAGCGTGCAATTTCGTCAGTACGACTTCGACTCCCGTAAGGCCCGTTTTCGGTTCTTTATCGACGGGAATACCTCGACCGTCGTCATGGACTTCAACTGAGCCATCTAATTCGAGATTTATGTCAATTTTTTTGCAGTACCCGGCGAGCGCTTCATCCACCGCATTATCGATAATTTCCCAGAGGCAGTGGTTGAGTCCGCGTGAGTCTGTTGACCCGATATACATGCCGGGGCGTTTTCGAACGGCATCTAGTCCTTCGAGGACCGCAAGATCCTTAGCGGTATAACTCGGTTCTAGGTTTTTCTCTTTGCTGGCCACGGGCGCAAAGGCTAGCGATGGTTGAGCATGTAAGACAGTAAGCGCGCCGAATCCGAAGCCAATAGTTAAGATATCCTGAGAATGCGCGTACTTATCTCATCTAGTGAGCGTACTGAGTAACACTTTGGTAAATAGTTCGATTAATACCTGCGGGGAATAACCAGAGATGGTTTGATGTTCCCTAGATGAGAGTTCCAAACCCTAGTGAATTGCTAGTGGACTCAGACGTAAGGAGTGCACCATGACTGAGCAGATGATTCTGGAAGCCACGCCCCTCAACGCCGTTGACCGCTGTGATCGTTGCGGTGCTCAGGCATACGTCCGTGCGGTGCTGCTCTCTGGTGGTGAGCTTCTCTTTTGTGGTCACCACGCTAAGGAGTATGCCGTGAGTTTGAAGCCATTTGTCGCACACATCCATGACGAAACTCAGAAGTTAGTCCCACAAGCCCAGAATTAACTCAGTGCTGGCGCTTCCCAATTGTGCTCCTTATGAGCACTGTCGCAGAACGGCTGATTCTTTGAGTGCCCGCATCGGCACAATTTGAAATTAGTTTCAGTGCGGATCACCTGACCAGTTGCGTCAATAAAATCGACGGTCCCTGTGACGTGGATCGAACCGTTGGGTTTGAAGTACATCTTCGTGTTCTCGCTCATCATCGCCTTTTCTGAAAAGTCTTAATCGAGGTAGTCGCGCAGCACCTGCGAGCGCGATGGATGGCGCAACTTCGACATCGTCTTAGATTCGATCTGGCGGATGCGCTCACGAGTAACCCCGTAAACCTTGCCGATTTCATCGAGTGTCTTTGGCTGTCCATCCGTAAGTCCGAATCGCATGGCTACGACACCGGCTTCGCGCTCAGAGAGAGTGTCAAGGACTGCGTGTAGTTGCTCTTGAAGAAGAGTAAACGAGACTGCATCCGCAGGGACAACTGCCTCAGAGTCTTCAATAAGGTCTCCGAATTCAGAGTCTCCCTCTTCTCCAAGAGGGGTATGGAGCGAAATTGGCTCGCGGCCGTACTTCTGAACCTCTACAACCTTTTCCGGAGTCATATCGAGTTCTTTTGCAAGTTCTTCTGGCGTAGGTTCGCGACCAAGATCCTGCAACATCTGGCGTTGAACTCGAGCCAACTTATTAATTACCTCAACCATGTGTACCGGAATACGGATGGTTCGTGCCTGGTCAGCCATCGCGCGGGTGATGGCCTGGCGGATCCACCACGTTGCGTAGGTCGAGAATTTGTAACCCTTGGTGTAATCAAATTTTTCTACCGCGCGGATGAGTCCGAGGTTTCCCTCTTGAATAAGGTCAAGGAAGAGCATTCCGCGACCCGTATAACGCTTGGCAAGTGAAACAACCAGACGCAAGTTCGCCTCTAATAAGTGGTTC
Organism: Candidatus Nanopelagicaceae bacterium; assembly: GCA_041659345.1. Classification (GTDB taxonomy): domain Bacteria; phylum Actinomycetota; class Actinomycetes; order Nanopelagicales; family Nanopelagicaceae; genus QYPT01. Next base: position 40,062 of record JBAZYI010000003.1, read on the forward strand.
TTTGCGCGCTTTCCGTCTTCCGCAATCCACTCAAGTTCGCGCTTGAGTTTTTTATCCAATTTCTTATCAGTTGCAAGCTTCTCTTCCGCAAATAGCCCCGCTTCGATTCTGGTTGCAAGTTCTACTTCAAGTTCTGCATTGAGCAGGGCCACTCGGCCGATCTGTTTCAGATAATCCTTAACAGGGTCGGCAGTCGCTCCGGCAGTCATAACCGTCTGCGCAGGAGCGTCATCTTCCTCAGAGGCCTTGAGCGTAAAAGCGTTCTCTTCGGTGCCACTGCTCTCTTCTGCAAGGTTTACAACGCGAGGCGCATTCGCCTTGTCTTCCACCGGCTCATCTACGACAACTTCAGCAACAAGTGCATCAAGATCTTCGAGCTCGACTTCCTCAAGTTCTACATCTTCGCCGTCGATCTTTACAATTGCAGGTGCATCACCTTTCGCAGTCGCAGTATCTGTCTTCGGTGCCACAATTGGAACAATCTTCGGTGCAACGAGTGCGTACTCGGCCTTTTTCAAAATCCGATTGGGAGTACCAAGTCCATGCTTGCGAACTTTCTCGGTGAGTGCAGGAACTGTTGCAAGAAGTTCGCGGGCCTCATCCACTAACGGTTTATCAATTTTCTTTGGAATTCGATTTAGGCTGGTTACACCTCGCTCTGCGAGCTCTTCATTGACTTCCTTCTGACGCGCAATCGCTTCCTTTGCACTGATTATCAGTCGAATATCCGCGACGGTCAGTTCTTTCTTCAATGGAATTTTTGCTGGTGCCGTTTTCTTTGCGACTACTTTCTTCGCAGGAGCCTTCTTGAGAGTTGCTTTTTTCGGCGCCGCCTTCTTTGTTGGCTTGGCCTTGTTTTTGAGCGCACTAAGAGCAGCCACATCAGTCCTTTGTTTTATCTTCGTTGAGCCAATCTCTTATCGATCGACCGCGAAGAAGCGATGGCTATATTATAAATTATCCACAGGGGTAAATGCACATTGAGAACCCCCATTTGGGCACCAAACTCTCTACCCAAGCGTGAGGGAGCGTCGTATGACCTCTCCCACAGCCTCGACTTCCACCAAGAACCCGTCATGGCCGAAGGGTGAGGAGATTGAGGCGATGGGCTCGGCTTTCGGAGCAAGGTCGGCAATCTCTGCCTGGAGTCGGGGCGGAAAGAGCCGATCTGTGTCAATGGAGACCACCACCACTGGAATCTGGATGTTCTTGAGCGCAGCTACGACTCCCCCTCGATCTCGGCCAATATCGTGCGAATTCATCGCCTCAGTCAGAGCAATGTACGTATTTGCATCAAACCGCTTTGCCAGTTTCTGTGCTTGGTGGTCTAGGTAGGACTCAACTGCGTATCGACCGGTCTCATCACCTTGCAGTTCGCGTCCGAAACGGACATCCATCTCCGCTTCTGTCCGATACGTCAGGTGAGCAATCCGGCGGGCAATGCCCATTCCTTCATCGGGACCGTGCATTTTCTCGTAATAATCCCCGTTGTAAAAGTGAGGATCCGATTTTATAGCGCGAATTTGAATGGAAGCCGTAGCAATTTGATCCCCTGTCGCCACGGCCGATGAACCAATGGTGCAAATGGCAGCCACCCGCTCAGGGAATTGAACGGCCCATTCCAGGGCGCGCATCCCGCCCAAAGACGGGCCCACCGCTAATCGGTAGTGCGAGATTCCTACTGCATCGCTAAAGGCGATTTCCGCAGCAACCATGTCCCGGATCGTGATGGAAGGAAAACGAGATCCATATCGCTTGCCGTTGGGTGCCAAGCTTGATGGACCTGTACTTCCCTGACATCCGCCGATGACATTGGGACAGATGATGAAATATTTATCGGTATCCAACGGCATTCCCGGCCCGACCATGAGTGGCCACCATCCTGGAACATCTGACCAACCGGTAAGAGCGTGATTGACAAGAATCGCGTTGTCGCGGGCAGCATTTAATCTGCCCCAACTCTGGTAAGCGATGGTGACATCTGGAAGCACCGCACCGTTTTCGAGCGTCAGGGATCCTATGGAGATAAATTGGCGATCCCCCGGTTCTTGATGTTCAAGCCAAGCACCCGTGGGCGCTCCAGAGTGAACCGATGGTGTTGTCATAAAACCTCCGCGCTTGTCGGTAGGGGAACTACCAACCTGGTCTTCACCCGGAGCACCCCGCCGCGATGGAGGGTTGCCGTCCAGTTAGCCGGGGCTTGTACCTGGAACTCGTGACCTTGGGAGCGATTCTAGACCAAAGCAGAACGGTTCGAAACTTGAGTTTCAGTGCGTGAATATCCCAGCGCAGACCTTCGGGTGTAGATCCTTTCGCATCGCGGCAAAGGACTCGGGGGGCCAGCCGGCGCTAAATACCCGGCGCAAGAGCGCGGCCAGTGAATATGACGGATCGTCGGAGAGCGCACGGTCAAGAGCACGTTGTGCTAACGCTCCTTCACCACGTTCGTAGGAGAGTGCAGCAAAGAGAGCTGCGATGGGCGCCACGAATCCGGCGGGGGCGATGCGCACGAGATATCGCCACATCGCCCAGTAAGAATCGATGCTCGTCTCATCATGCGAACCCAGCGCAAAATCTCGTACTTGAATATCGCCAACCCCGGCGATGACGTGCGCAATGAGTTCGAGGTCTGATTCACAATCTTTTCCAATTGAGCCGGAGACAAAGCGTGCAGCAAGGTCGATCACAGAAGTTGCACTGCCGCGCTGCGCAGATTGGATCTCCGACGAATCGGGATTGATGCAATAACTATGAATGCTGGCAAGAAAATCTAAATCCGTTGAAAGGGCTAGAGGTGCGATTGACTCGGTGAGTCCGTCGACGTCCGCGAAAGGCATTGGCCTGCCTTGGGCAACTTGCTCCACCGCAACTCTAGACGTAGAAATTTCTGGAAGTATTTTTCCTTCTGCTGGGCAGCAATCACTATCAGTGCAAAGAACTGAGCGCCACCGTCCATGTGCAATCAGGAGTGACTCGCGAAGAGGAATATTCGCTCGGACCATCGCTAATTCAATATCTCTTAAAACCTCTTCTCCGTCACTTCGGCCATCAGGAACGTAGGCCACAACCAGGGCGCCCTCCGCACCTTCACGCAGAAGATGAGAAGCTAGTGAACCGTACGGTTCTTCGTTATCGGACTTGAGGGTCGGGTAGTCCACCCGCATTGCCATCCCAATGGCATCATCTTTCAACGAGACGATGACCAGGGAATTCGTGGGGTGATACCCAATAAGAAAAGGAACAGCGGCAAGAAGATCGTGTGGTGAGGTAAGTGTTGTCATAAGAGCGAAGATTTCCCGACCGCACCCACATCTTTCTCCTTACTCGACTCCGCTTGTGGAAAGAAGATATGAGTGAATGAGTCATTGAATAAAGCGAGTGGGCCCGTTTTCAACGGAGAGCGTTATTACGGATAACTTGCGAATCTGCCCCGTAATCGCTCGTGCCACACCGTTATGGCTCCATGTGCCACCCCAAGTGGCCAACATGGTGACGACATACTTCCCTGAATGTGAGTAGGCGTGCGAGATCTTCTGATCCGGGTAGGGCATACCCGGCTGGGTTGTAGCAAAGAATGTTCCATCCCCAAAACTCCAGAGGAATGACGCTCGCATCGTCACATCCACGATCTCACCCACAACTGAAACTTTGGTTGTGAACACGCTCGGCAGATCACACCAGTAGATGACAGGCACATTCACGAGCGCATTCTCTGAGGGTTGCTTTGCTATCGAGGCAGTAGGCAAGAGTTTCACCAACTTATCGTTTAAAGAAAGTGCTGGTACGACCTTACGCAGAACCTTTCGGACGATTTTCTTTTGAATTACCTTTACTCGATGTACTTTTCTGGGTGCAACGAAAACCGGCGAACGGCGCGTGCTAGTTACTTTTGGTGTAGGTAGAGTCTTTTTTGGTACTGGTTTTTCTTTCGGTATAACAGCAACAACTTTTCTTTTCACCATTGTTGTCGACTTCTTTCCCGATCCCTTCTTCCCTTCAATCACAATCTGGCCATTTTCGATGTAGACCTCGATACATGCTTTGCTGGTGCATTCGACCGCATCCAATCGGCCAGGTGTAATTTGGACGATGAATAACAGCGTAAAAATAAGTGACGAGCGGGTTCTGCGTGACGCGGCCATGTCGACAAGGGTAAAAGTGTGAGTACTGCCTCGCTCTCTCCTAGAGTTTCTCTGTGGAAAGGGAGTCCGCCTGGACGTAAGGTGTTCTCATGGCACATAGGGACGGCGACGGGTGGGTTCAGTGCCGCTGCGGCGGAAAGCACTGGGGACTGCACGGTGCCGCTGGATTACTTTTAGTGCGGGAGAAAACACTGCTCCTCCAACACCGCTCCGAATGGGTTCACAAAGGCGATACGTGGGGAATTCCTGGCGGGGCGCGCGATTCGCACGAAAGCGTTCTCGAAGCAGCATTGCGCGAAGCGGTTGAAGAGACCGGAATTGATCCGACCCTGCTCCGCGTTCAGACTACTCATACAGATGATCACATCGATTGGCGCTACGACACGGTCGTTGCACTTGCGGACCCCGAACTCTTTCCGCATGACATGAATGAAGAGTCACAAGAGTTGAGATGGGTTTCGTGGAGCGACATTGATGTAATGCCCTTGCACCCAAGTTTTGCAAAAACGTGGCCGGCCGTACACGCGATACTAAAACAAATTATTTAGTCATGGATTCATGAAGTCGACGAAGTGAGTCTCGCACGGTCTTTCCGTCCGAAGTTCGCCAGAGTGGAGGCATCGAGTTCAGAAGCACTGAACCGTACCTTTTAGTGACAATCCGCGAATCGAGAATCGCAACCACACCTCGGTCATCCATTGAACGGATTAGTCTTCCTGTCCCCTGTGCGAGCAAGAGCGCTGCACGTGGAAGGGAGACCTTCATAAATCCGCTTCCGCCTGCTGCATCGACTTCTGCTGCACGTGCAGACATCACGGGATCATCAGGTCTTGGGAATGGAATCCGATCAATTGCAACCAGAGTGCAGGACGATCCAGGAACGTCGACTCCCTGCCACAAACTCATCGTGCCGAGAAGAATGGATGTCTCATCTTTTTCAAATCGCTCAACTAGCGGTCCAACTGCATCACCCCTTTTCTGAGTGATGATCTTGATGGGTAATTCGGCCAGCACTGTGCGCAGGTGGGCATCAGCAGCCTCGACTCCGCGCCAGGATGAGAAAAGTGCGAGAGTCCGTCCACCTGCTGCATCAATGAGTTCGCCGAGCTCGGTCAATGCCTCAAAACTTGGACCATC
>JBAZYI010000004.1:0-44503 GCA_041659345.1 Candidatus Nanopelagicaceae bacterium
ACCGTGGTAGCTGTGCTCAAAAACGACGATAGCTTGTCGCTTTGTATAGCTACGGGCGATCTTCACCGCATTCTCAATGGCTTCAGCACCGGAATTGAGAAGGATTGATTTCTTTTTATGAGTGCCTGGAGTGAGACGGTTAAGGGCTTCGCACACCTCGATGTAGCCAAGGTATGGGGCGACCATGAAGCAGGTGTGTGTGAAGGCTGCGACTTGCGCTTGCACATTGGCCACAACGCGCTCGGCGCTATTGCCGACATTGACCACGGCAATACCCGCACCCATGTCAATAATGGAATTTCCATCCACATCAACGATGACTCCACCACCAGCGCGTTCGACAACAATAGGTATGGCCATTCCCAGGGCTGAAGAGACCGCCTCTGACCGTCGCTTGAGAATTTCTTGAGACTTTGGACCTGGGATTGCAGTCAGTAATGAACGTACCTGAGGGATCGTTGTCATGTCGGGAATTCTACTACTTACGAGAAGTTCCCACTTGTCAGCCTGACCTGCCAAGATAGCGCAATGCAATTACTCGGGATTCTGGCTTTTGTCGTTGCGCTCCTTTTTTCAGTGATGGTTCACGAGTTTGGACACTTCATTACTGCCAAGCATTTTGGTATGAAAGTGAGCGAATTCTTCCTCGGTTTCGGAACGAAAATCTGGTCCACTGTTCGCGGTGAGACCGAATTCGGAATCAAGGCCATTCCGGCTGGGGGGTATTGCCGTATTGAGGGCATGTCACCGAGTGAAGGCCTTATCGGGGGAGAGCGAGATTTTTACCGCGCCAAAGGAAGCCGAAAGCTCATAGTTCTTGGGGCGGGTTCCTTTTTGCATTTTGTTCTTGGCTATGTGCTCCTTCTGATTCTCTTCATAGGTATTGGCACATCTCAAGCTACTTCGACCATCGCAGAGATCAGCCCGTGTGTTCCGCCCACTTCGGGCAATCAAGTATGCACTGCGACGTCCCCCGTTTCCCCAGCAAAGATGGCGGGATTAAAGGCGGGTGACACAATTCTTTCGATCAACGGCAAGAGGATTACACAGTGGTCAACCGATGTTGAGATCATTCGCAAATCTGCGGGTGTCCCACTTCGCTTTGGTATAAACCGCGGAAGTGAAATCAATAATAGTTCAAATGCGGTGGAGTCGCCTGATTTGGAAATAACTATCACCCCGCATGCAAGGGTCCTCGGCGGCAAGACAATTGGCTTTATCGGAATCTTCAATGAGTATGCACTTGTCCGAAGCGATCCACTCACGGCAGTAAAGCAATCCGCAACCACCACAGGAAATTTCATTTCCGCCTCGCTCAAATCTCTCATCTCCCTTCCGGCTAAAGTCCCCGAACTCTGGTCCCAAACCATAGGAGGAAAAGAGAGGGACCCTGAAGGTCTTGTCGGCGTTGTGGGAGTCGCTCGCGTATCGGGCGAAGCGGTTGGAAGTTCAAAACTCTCCACCGGAGAGCGAATCGCCACCTTCATTCTCATCATTGCGAGTCTCAATTTCTTCGTGGGCATTTTCAATCTCCTGCCGCTCTTGCCGCTGGATGGAGGTCATATGGCAGTGGCTATCGCAGATGAAGTGAGAGCGTTTCTCGCCAGGTTGCGTGGCCGTTCACGACCACCTGCCATTGATGTCGCGGTTCTAACTCCAATCACCATGGTCGTCTTTGTCTTGCTTCTCGGTCTTACTCTTCTTCTCCTAGTGGCGGATATCGTCAATCCGATTAACCTCAACCTTTAGGTATCTGCAGGGGTTAAAGGTGAAGAGAATCGCCAAGTAGGGCAGAATGCATACATGGTTGATTTAGGAATTCCTTCAGCGCCTCCGCCCACCCTGGCTCCGCGCCGAAAGACCCGTCAACTCCGCGTGGGAAGCATCATGGTAGGAAGTGATTCACCGGTAAGTGTGCAGTCGATGTGCACAACTTTGACTTCAGATGTCAACGCCACCCTTCAGCAGATTGCCGAACTCACGGCCTCTGGATGTCAGATTGTTCGTGTGGCCGTTCCGAGCCAAGATGACGCAGATGCACTTGCTCACATTGCCAAGCACTCACAAATCCCTGTTATTGCAGATATTCACTTTCAACCCAAGTACATTTTTGCCGCCATCGATGCGGGATGCGCTGCAGTGCGCGTCAATCCTGGAAATATCAAGCAGTTCGATGACAAAGTGAAGGAAGTTGCAAAGGCGGCGGGAGATGCCGGAATTCCAATCCGCATTGGCGTAAATGCCGGCTCCCTTGATCCGCGCTTACTTGCCAAGTATGGGAAAGCGACTCCAGAGGCATTAGTTGAGTCCGCGCTCTGGGAGTGCTCGCTATTTGAAGAGCACGGTTTCCGCGACATAAAGATCTCGGTCAAACACCACGACCCCGTGACGATGGTAAGTGCCTATCGTTTGTTGGCTAAGAAGTGCGACTATCCACTTCACCTTGGCGTTACGGAAGCCGGCCCTCTTTTTCAAGGGACCATTAAATCGGCCACGGCATTTGGCATTCTTTTAGCCGAGGGGATTGGCGACACGATCCGTGTCTCACTCTCGGCACCACCAGTTGAAGAAGTAAAAGTTGGTATCTCAATTCTTGAGTCCCTTAACTTGCGACAACGTAAATTGGAAATCGTCTCCTGCCCATCCTGCGGACGAGCCCAGGTCGATGTTTATTCCCTGGCCGAGAAAGTCCAGGCCGGTCTTGAAGGGATGACAGTTCCATTACGAGTTGCCGTGATGGGCTGTGTCGTCAATGGGCCAGGGGAAGCGCGGGAAGCCGATCTGGGTGTCGCTTCCGGAAATGGCAAAGGACAGATATTCGTCAAAGGCGTTGTCATCAAGACAGTGCCTGAAGCCCAAATTGTTGAGACGTTGATTGAAGAGGCAATGCGCCTTGCCGAAGAGATGGAAGCAGCCGGAGTTGCTTCAGGAAAACCGTCGGTCAACGTTCGCTGATACATATTTAGTACGACATCTCGACTTACTCAGGTAGGCTCGCGCTTATGTTGCGAATGTCCACGCTCTTCTTACGCACCCTGCGCGATGATCCATCGGATGCTGAAGTTGCCAGCCATCGTCTTCTGGTGAGGGCCGGCTATATCCGCCGGATTGCCGCTGGCATTTATTCATGGCTGCCACTTGGTTACATCACTTTGCGAAATATCGAGCGGATCATTCGCGAAGAGATGGACGAGGCGGGTTTCCAGGAAGTTCATTTTCCTGCCCTTTTGCCGCGAGAGGCTTACGAAGAGACAAACCGCTGGACTGAGTATGGCCCCGACCTTTTCAGGCTGAAGGATCGTCGCGGTACGGACTACCTTCTGGGTCCAACACACGAGGAGATGTTTACTCTGATGGTGAAGGGGGAGTACTCCTCGTATAAGGATCTACCTCTATCTCTCTACCAGATTCAAACAAAGTACCGCGACGAACTGCGACCACGGAGCGGAATTATTCGTGGACGAGAGTTTGTTATGAAGGATTCATACTCCTTCGACCTGACTGACGAGGGTCTCAACGAGTCATACAACAAACATCGCGATGCCTACATTAAAACTTTTGATCGTTTGGGAATGCGATACAACATCGTAAGTGCCATGTCGGGTGCGATGGGCGGGTCTCGCTCTGAGGAATTCTTAGCCCCATGCCCCACGGGCGAAGATACGTATGTGCTCTGCGAAAAGTGCGGCTATGCAGCAAACGTCGAAGCTATGAAGACAATAGTCGCTGCTGCAGATCCCACCGGTGTGCCTGCCATGGAAGTTGTTGACACGCCAAACACTCCAACAATTGATTCTCTGGTGGCTGTTCTTAACGAGAGATACGGTGGCGGTTTTACGGGCGCGGATACGCTCAAAAATGTACTGCTTGTGGCGGACGGAAAAAATATATCCGTGCTGGTTCCAGGAGACCGAGAAGTAGACCTTAAGCGTCTCCAAGCAAATCTTCCTGGAGTACAAGATTTGCGTCTTTTCGAAGACGCTGATTTCGCAAGGAATCCCGCACTTGTCAAAGGTTACGTAGGTCCACAAAACTCACAGAGCTTCGGTCTGACACTTTATGCAGATCCTCGCATTGCTCCAGGCACCAGTTGGGTGACCGGTGCTAACAAGCATGGCTTCCATGCCCTCAACGTTGTTAACGGACGCGATTTCGAAGTTGATGGATATGTTGAATCAGCCGAAGTTCGCAAGGGTGATGCCTGCCCACAGTGTTCCGAACCCGTGGTGATTGATCGCGCCATCGAGATCGGCCACATTTTCCAGCTCGGACGAAAGTATGCCGAGGCACTGGATCTCACCGTACTTGATAGCGATGGAAAGTCACGAGTTGTGACAATGGGCTCCTATGGAATTGGAGTTTCGCGTGCGGTCGCCGCGATCGCAGAACAAACGCATGATGAATTGGGCCTGAACTGGCCAAAGGAGATTGCGCCAGCGCAAGTTCACATTGTTGCGGCGGGAAAGGATGATCATCTCTTTGATGTTGCCGAAGAACTCGGCAAAGAACTTGAGCGCGCTGGTTACAAGGTGATGCTTGATGATCGTCGCGAAGCCAGCCCAGGTGTGAAATTCAAGGATGCCGAATTAATCGGGAATCCAGTCATTGTCGTCGTGGGCAAAGCCCTCGTTGAAGGTAAAGTCGAAATTCGCCTCCGTCGAACTGGTCAACGATCTGAGGCCCTTGTCGCAGATGCAGCGAAGGAAATAGCCGGACTGCTTTCATAAGCAAGGGGATGAGATGAATTTCTTTGGAAACATCCCCACCCTCACCATGGCCTTCATGGGACTTGCTGCACTCGGCGCAGGATTCATTGACGCGATTGCCGGTGGCGGAGGATTGATTCAACTTCCCGCTCTTCTCATTGGACTTCCACAATCTCCAACCGTTCAAGTTCTGGGCACAAATAAACTCTCCTCAATATTTGGAACAACTGCGGCAGCCATTCTTTATAGAAGAAGAGTGAAACCAGATTTCATCTTTACTCTTTTCATGGCGATTCCCGCTTTCATCGGATCAATGTGCGGTGCCTTGCTTGCCTCCTACATTCCGACTCACGCACTAAGACCCATTGTCTTTGTTCTACTCCTCGCAGTCGGCATTTATACGTGGCGTCATCCAACTCTTGGCCATATTGAGGAACTTCGCCATACTCACAAGCGCCGCCGGTGGATTGCGATTGCTGCGGGAGCAAGCATCGGTTTCTATGATGGAATTTTTGGACCGGGTACCGGAACTTTCCTAATGTTGGTTCTTGTCGCCTTACTCGGCTTTGCTTTTCTCTCCGCCTCCTCCATCGCAAAGGTAGTCAATGTCGCAACGAATTGTGGCGCCATAATTATTTTTGGCGTACATGGGGTCATTCTTTGGAAGGTGGGTCTAATTTTAGGGATTGCAAATATCGCTGGGGGACTCCTGGGTGCTCGCATGGCCATTCGCGGGGGATCAACCTTTGTGCGCAAAATATTCTTGTTAGTGACAGCACTTTTGATCTTTAAAGTGGGGGTCGACACTCTCACACATTGGTAGTCGGTTGCTTTGTAGGTTATGCTCGCAATTACAACTTCATAGAAAGTGAAATCCAATGGATCTAGTTCAAGAAATAACGATAGCCATTACTTCTGCCGTGGAATCACACGGTCTCATACTTGAAGAAGTGAGTGTTGCATCCCCCGGAAATCGGCGCCTCATTACCTGCGTGGTCGACAGCCTTGAACGTATCAACCTTGATGATGTAACAGTTGTTTCAAAGGAAATTTCCTCAATTCTCGATGCTGCAGAATTCCTCGGCGAGACCCCATTTACATTGGAAGTAACCTCACCCGGCGTGGATCGCCCACTTACTCAACCTCGGCATTGGCAGAAGAATTTGAATCGATTGGTCCGTTCGATAATGGTCAATGGTGAAGTCGTGACTGGGCGCGTTGATGTAGTTCATGATGAATCTGTCTGCGTGATTGTCCCTGGAAAAGTAGCCAGGAAAATTGAGCTCCCTTTTGTGGAAATCAAACGGGCTCAAGTCGAAATTGAATTTAATCGCAAAGACGAGGATATCTAATGCATGTCGATATGAAAGCACTTGCATCCCTCACCATTGAACGGGATATCCCTTTTGATCGTCTGATTGGTGCGATTGAGGCCGCAGTACTCACCGCCTACGCCCATATGCCAGACGCGCGACCTCATGCATACGCCCACCTGGACCGCGAGAGCGGTGAGATACAGATAAAGGTCCCCATCTTTGGGGAAGATGGCGAAAAAATCGAAGAAGTTGTGGACAGCCCCGAAGGCTTTAGTCGGATCGCAACATCAACTGCGCGCCAACTCATTAAAGCGAAGATGCGCGAGGCAAATGATGCGGAGATCGTCGGAGAGTTCACCGCGTCCGTCGGCGATGTTGTCTCCGGGGTCGTTCAGCAAGGACGGGACCCGCGCACGGTTTATGTAAACCTTGGTCGCGTAGAGGGAAAGGTTCCGCCCCAGGAGCAAGTTCCTGGTGAGGTTTACACTCATGGCGAGCGAATCAAATGTTTTGTCGTCGAAGTAAAGCAAGGACTCAAAGGTCCTGAAGTAACGCTCTCGCGAAGTCACCCCGCGCTTGTGAAGCAGTTATTTGCTCTAGAGGTTCCTGAGATTACTGACCGGATTGTTGAGATCATGGCCGTAGCTCGCGAAGCCGGACACCGGACCAAAATTGCGGTTAGAACTCATCGTGCGGGAGTAAGTCCTAAAGGTTCGCTCATTGGTCCTATGGGCGCCCGTGCTCGCGCCGTGATGGACGAACTCCATGGCGAGAAGATTGACATAGTGGACTGGTCGGAAGACCCAGCCGTCTTTGTGGGACACGCGTTAGCACCGGCCCGCGTTGAGAAGGTGGAGATCGTTGATTTGGCTACTCGTTCAGCTAAAGTCACGGTTCCGGATTACCAACTCTCGCTGGCTATTGGCAAAGACGGACAGAATGCCCGCCTTGCCGCACGATTGACCGGATGGCGCATTGATATTCACTCCGATGCCCCAAAACCCACTGGGACAGAGCAGTAAGAGCGCCTTTTTTGAGGCCGTTTCGCTTATCGCGCTTCGGGCAGGTAAGGTTGGCACGTTGAATTTGAGCGGGACGGTGGTCATGAGCACCTCCTCTAGCAGGACTAAAACCTTGCGGAGTTGTATTGACTGTCGTCAACGTGAAAATCCTTCGGCGCTACTACGTGTGGTGTGTATCGATGGAAAAATAATTCCGGATCCACATCGCATCTCCCCAGGTCGGGGAGCGTGGGTACACCCCTTATGTGCAGTACGAGCAGTCGAACGCGGATCTTTTCGTTGGGCATTTAGACGAGAGCATCCTGTGGACGGCAGCGAATTACTGGCTTACATAAGTTCGGGTGAATCTGGGAAGTAAAGCCAGGTTATTGGCAAGCATTAATTGGCCACTATGAAATGGATGCGAAAGATATGACACTCAAATGAGTTCGAACCGATCATGAGGTTAGGCAACTAAGGCTCGCATCTAAGAAATTGCGGGCCAAGACAGGAGAACTGTGGCAAAGGTCCGCGTACATGAGTTAGCAAAACAACTCGGTATGGAGAGCAAGGTCGTCCTTGCAAAACTCCAGGAGATAGGCGAATTCGTCAAATCCCCATCATCAACAGTAGAAGCACCCGTTGTACGGAAGATGCTTGAGCTCTACCCAGATGCAAAGCCGGTAGAGGAAACTAAGCCCGTTAAAAAGGCCGCAGCAAAGAAGGCTGCCGCAAAACCCGCAAAAGAGGAGATCACGCCAGAGGCAGCAACTGAACTCTTGGCTGAACTCGCCCCAGGTCTGGTTGAACAGACAACTGCTCAACATGCGCGAGAAGCCGCAGCCGAAGCGCGACCAGTATCACCAGCGCCTACTTCTTCCACTGCACCAGCAATTCCCGCAGCACCATCCTTACCAGCAGCGGCGCATGCGCCCGGTACGGCTATTCCGCGACCCGCAGCTCCTCGCCCAGGTAATAATCCTTTTGGAACGCCACGACCACCAGCACCACGACCACCAGCACCGCGACCGGGTAATAATGCTTTCGGAACACCGCGACCACCACAGCGACCAGCTGGGGCAGGTGCGCCACGACCACCGATGTCGGGTCCACGGCCAGGATCGGTCCGCCCAGGTTTTGCTGCGCGTCCATCTTCTCCCCGTCCTGCAGGAGGAACTGGTTTTCCTCCACGTACCGGTGGTCCGTCCACCGGCGCTGCCGGAAGTCCGTACCGCACACCGAGTGCCGGAGGCGCTGCCGGTGCACCTGCACGTCCAGCCACCGGTCGACCACAACGTGGAAGTACTGGCGGCGCATTCGGAAAGAATGCCAGCAAAAGCAGTAAGCGAAAGCCCAAGAGTAGAAAGGCGCTGCGCGATGAATTCGACAATATGCAGGCGCCACAACTGGGTGGCGCAGTAGTTCCACACGGTGACGGAAAGACACCTATCCGTATGCGTCGTGGCGCTTCACTTGCAGACTTTGCAGAGAAAATTAATGCAGATCCAGCAGCCCTTGTTGCCGCCCTATTCCACCTTGGTGAGATGGTCACAGCCACTCAATCAGTGGACGAAGATACCTTCGCACTTCTTGGCGCCGAATTGGGTTATGTCATACAAATTGTCAGCCCAGAGGATGAGGATCGCGAACTTCTTCAGGGCTTCGATATCGATCTTGAGGGCGAACTCGCTTCCCTTGATCCATCACAGTTGGTCACGAGGCCACCTGTCGTTACGGTCATGGGCCACGTCGATCACGGTAAAACACGGATGCTTGACGCGATCCGTAAAACTGAAGTTGTAAAGAGTGAAGCTGGTGGAATTACTCAGCACATCGGTGCCTATCAAATTCACCATAATCACAATGACCAAGACCGGGCAATCACCTTTATCGATACTCCTGGTCACGAAGCATTTACTGCAATGCGCGCTCGCGGTGCAAAGGTCACCGATATCGCGGTTCTTGTAGTCGCTGCCGATGACGGCGTAATGCCGCAGACGATTGAGGCCCTCAACCATGCTCAAGCGGCTGACGTTCCAATAGTTGTTGCCGTCAACAAGATTGATAAAGAGGGTGCAAACCCGGAGAAGGTTCGCCAGCAACTCACCGAGTACAACTTGATAGCGGAGGAGTACGGCGGAGACACAATATTCGTAAACGTCTCTGCTAAGACAGGCGATGGAATTAAGGAACTCATCGATTCCATTCTTCTTACTGCCGATGCCACGATCGATCTTCAGGCAGTTGCCGATGATGATGCTCGAGGTGTTGCTATTGAAGCCCACCTCGATAGGGGCCGCGGCCCAGTTGCCACGGTACTTATCCAGCGCGGAACCCTCAAAGTGGGAGACGCCATCGTCGCAGGTGGCTCCTTCGGTCGAGTTCGCGCGATGTTAGATGAACATGGCGATACCGTTGAAACTGCTGGGCCATCGCGACCAGTACAGGTACTTGGATTTACTTCCGTGCCAAATGCTGGCGACACTTTCCTCGTTGCCGATGAGGATCGCACTGCGCGTCAGATCGCTGAGAAGCGTCAAGCTGCCGAGCGAAATGCTCAACTCGCTAAGGCGCGCAAGAAGGTCTCACTTGAAGACTTCATGGAGCAGTCGAAGATCACCACGCTCAACCTCATCCTCAAGGGTGACGTGAGTGGATCGGTCGAAGCGCTCGAAGATGCGTTGATGCAACTTGACGTTGGAGCAGAAGTCGACCTCCGGGTTATTCACCGCGGCGTTGGTGCAATTACCAAGAGTGATATCACTCTTGCTTCGGCATCTACCGCCGTGGTTATCGGATTTAACGTCAAACCCGAGCCTCAGACTGCAATCTTCGCGGATCAAGAGGGTGTGGATGTCCGGTTCTACTCGGTTATCTATCAAGCAATCGAAGAAGTCGAACTCGCACTCAAGGGGCTGCTCAAGCCAGAGTTCGAAGAGGTTGTTCTTGGAAATGCGGAAATCCGCGAAATCTTCAAGTCGAGCAAGTTCGGAAACATCGCTGGTTCGATCGTTCTGGACGGAATTATGCGCCGAAATGCGAAGGCCCGATTACTACGCAAGGATGAGATCGTCACTGATGGCTTGACTATCGAATCTCTCAAGCGATTCAAGGACGACGCAACCGAAGTCCGCGAAGGCTTCGAGTGCGGTATCGGCGTTGGAAACTTTAAGGACGTACAGATCGGTGACGTCGTTCAGGTCTACGAGATGCGCGAGAAGAAGCGGGTATAACAATGAGCCAGTCACATCGTTCGCAGAAGGTTGCCGATCGAATAAAAGTTGTTGTGGCTGGACTCCTTGAGGGGAAGATCAAAGATCCTCGCTTGGGGTTCGTCACAATTACGGATACGCGCGTCACAGGCGACCTGCAGCATGCATCTGTTTTCTACACAGTTCTTGGCGATGAAGAGCAGCGAATTGCTACGGCGGCTGCTCTAGACAGCGCCAAAGGAGTCATCCGTTCAGCCCTGGGTAAAGATCTTGGCATGCGAATAACGCCTTCGATCGATTTCTTTTCGGATGCGCTCCCTGAGAGTGCAAAGGCACTTGAATCGCTTCTAGAGACAGTCCATCAACGGGATGCAGAAGTCACTGCGCTTCGTGCGAATGCAAAGTTCGCAGGGGAGCCAGATCCATACAAGACTCCCCGCGAACGCCAGGATGAAGAGTGATCACGGACGGATTTCTCGTTGTGGATAAATCCGATGGAATGACCAGTCACGATGTTGTGGCCATTGCTCGTCGCGCACTCGGTACTAAGAAGGTCGGACACGCAGGAACTCTGGATCCAATGGCAACCGGCGTTCTAGTTCTTGGTTTTGGAAATGGGACGAGGCTGCTTCAGTACATTACTGAGGGCGAGAAGGAATACATCGCCACAATAGTCCTCGGTTCTAGCACGGTCACCGATGACTCTGAAGGAGCTCTTCTCTTTGAAGCAGCAGAAGAAAAAGTTGCCGCAATCACCGATGAGCAGATCTATAGTGAATTAAGGAAGATGAACGGATTCATTCTTCAACGTCCAAGTTCGGTTTCTGCCGTAAAGGTTGCAGGGGAGAGGGCGCATGCTCGTGTCCGCGCAGGAGAGAGTTTTGAACTTCCAGCACGCGAAGTCCATATTTCCTCGCTGGTAGTTAAAGAAATACGGAGATCAGGACATTCCATTGAGGTGGATATTGAGGTTGTTTGCGGAGCCGGGACTTTTATTCGCGCGATCGCCCGAGATTGTGGCCTGGCCCTCGAAGTTGGAGGGCACCTCAGCGCCCTGCGGCGGACTCGGGTAGGAACATTCGGCGTGCAAGGTGCAATATCGGTTGATTCCCTTAAATCCGGGGACTTCACGCCCCTTCATATTGGGGAAGTGGCCGCTAAGACTTTCTCCATCCGTGAATTGAGTTCAGATGAGACTCGCGAGCTTGGATTCGGGAGAGTGATCTCGTCCAACATGACGGATCAAATCACGGCCGGCATGGAGCAGGATCGGCTCATCGCCTTATTATCAAATGAAGAGGATCACGCCCGACCTATTGCAGTTTTCGCGCCAAAATCTTAAGCAATCAAAAATTCTCTAAAAATGGCAGAATACTCATATGAATAGAGTGCAGTGGCGAGGCGAGCAGATTTCGGGCGCAACTGTCGCTATTGGAATATTTGATGGGGTGCACTTAGGGCATCAAGCGATCTTGTCTCGTGCACAAGAGATTAGCAAGGGCCGTGGAGTGATCGCGCTTACTTTTGATCCTCACCCAACTCAGGTTTTTGCTCCAGAGCGTGCGCCAACTATGTTGGTCTCTCTTGAGCGACGAGTGGAATTGCTCAAGCATCACGGAGCTGATGCAGTAGTTGTGATTGATTTTGATCGAAGTTTTGCGTCAAAGTCACCCGAGGAATTTGTCACTGAGGTCCTTGTGAAGCAGTTACAAATTTCAGGCGCAGTTGTCGGTCAAAACTTCACATACGGTCATAAGGCCGCAGGGAAAGTGGCGGACTTAATCGCCGCCGGGGAGCTATACGGGTTTGCTGCCGAAGAGGTCGAGTTGGAGAACTTGGATGGCGACCCAATTTCATCAACTCGCATCCGCGAAGCAGTGGCTCATGGCGATGTTGTCACGGCATCAAGACTCCTTTCCCGTCCACATCGTTTAGAAGGCATCGTGGTTCACGGTGAAAAACGCGGCCGGGAGATCGGATATCCGACTGCAAATCTTGGATATTCGACGGCGAGCAATTCAGTCCCATCAGATGGAATTTACGCAGGATGGCTTGAAGTCGAAGGTGCTCGTTGGCCATCTGCAATCTCGATCGGTACCAATCCAACATTTGCCGGGGAGCGCTCCCAACAAGTGGAGGCGTATGCCTTAGACCAAGTGGGTCTGGATCTATACGATCGAGGGGCGATTATTGATTTTGGGTGGAGATTGCGAGATACCCTCAAGTTTGACGGTATTGAACCATTGCTCGTGCAGATAAAGAAAGACTGCGATCAAGCGCGAATTTTGACTCAGTAGCCTCGATTTCTCTTGAGCGTGTCTGCGCTGATACCCTTGGCCGTCCACCGAGAAAGCGAGTTTCCGTGAGGCAAACCGGAAGCCCTCGTGAACAGTAGAAGGAGTACCACACATGGCACTATCGACAGAAGCTAAAAAAGAGATCATTGCGAAGTACGGAAATTCTCCTACTGACACGGGAAGTCCTGAGACTCAGGTCGCTTTGCTCTCCAAGCGCATTGAAGAGATCACCGAGCATTTAAAGACCAACAAGCATGACCACCACAACCGTCGTGGCCTGCTCCTTTTGGTTGGTCAGCGTCGCCGAATTCTTCAGTACCTCGCAAAGACAGACATCGAACGTTATAGAGCGATTATCGAAAAACTCGGTATTCGCCGCTAATACCAACGATCAACCGGGAGCAATGGTCCTCGGTAGTGGTTTACGGAACTGCCCAACTGCCAGAGTGGCTAGAGGGCAGAGGTCCGTGGGCTTCGATCGAAGATTCATTCACTCCCGTGGTTTGATCGAGAACAGGAGTGACCCATGGAGGGTCAAGAAATTCATACATCCGTTGCAGTTATCGATAACGGAAAATATGGAAAAAGAGAAATCCGTTTTGAAACCGGCCGCATTGCGCGCCAAGCAGGTGGAAGTGCAACCGTCTATCTAGACGACGAAACAATGCTTCTCTCAGCAACAACCGCTTCAAAGACGCCAAAGGATCAGTTTGACTTCTTCCCACTTACAGTGGATGTTGAAGAGCGCATGTATGCCCTTGGCCGCATTCCAGGATCGTTCTTCCGTCGCGAAGGCCGTCCATCTGAGGACGCAATCCTTACCTGCCGACTGATCGATCGACCATTGCGTCCATCATTCGTCAAGGGCCTGCGAAATGAAGTTCAAGTTGTTGTCACTGTTATGGCACTCAATCCAGATCATATGTACGACGTTGTCGCAATCAATGCGGCTTCAATCTCAACACAACTCGCAGGATTGCCATTCTCTGGTCCAATCGGCGGAGTCCGCGTTGCATTGATCTCAGGTCAATGGGTCGCTTTCCCTAACCATTCACAACTAGAAGAGGCCGTCTTTGACATGGTTGTTGCAGGTCGCGTTGTCGATAATGACGTAGCGATCATGATGGTTGAAGCAGAAGCAACATCTCGCACCATCGAACTCATCAAGGGTGGCGCAGTCTCTCCGACAGAAGAGATCGTCGGGCAGGGTCTTGAAGCCGCAAAGCCATTCATCCGCACGCTTTGCGACGCACAATTCGAACTCGCGAAGTTGGCCGCAAAGCCAACCGGTGAATTCCCAGTCTTCTTGGATTACCAGAGCGATGCTTACGAAGCAGTTACTGCACTAGCAAGCGATGACCTCGCCAAAGCGCTCACAATTGCGGGAAAGCAAGATCGTGAGACTGAGACCGATCGCCTAAGCGCATGGGTTAAGGGTTCACTTGCTGAGCAATTCGTAGGACGTGAAAAGGAAATCCCAGCAGCGTTCCGCTCACTTACCAAGAAACTTGTTCGTGAGCGCGTTCTCCGCGACAAGATTCGTATTGACGGTCGCGGTCTTCGCGATATCCGTCCACTATCTGCTGAGGTCGAGGTAATTCCTCGCGTGCACGGATCAGCGATATTCGAACGTGGAGAGACCCAGATTGTTGGAGTCACCACTTTGAACATGCTCAAGATGGAGCAACAGCTCGACACCTTGAACCCTGAAAACCATAAGCGCTACATGCACAACTACAACTTCCCACCATATTCGGTTGGCGAAACTGGTCGTGTTGGTTCACCTAAGCGACGCGAAATTGGTCACGGAGCACTTGCCGAGCGCGCTTTGGTTCCCGTTCTTCCCACACGTGAAGAATTCCCATATGCAATTCGTCAGGTATCTGAAGCACTTGGTTCAAATGGTTCAACCTCAATGGGATCTGTTTGTGCTTCGACGCTTGCACTACTCAACGCCGGCGTTCCGCTCAAGGCATCCGTTGCAGGTATCGCCATGGGCCTTATTTCTGATGAAGTCGATGGCAAGGTTGAATACGTTGCATTGACTGACATCCTCGGTGCAGAAGATGCGTTCGGCGATATGGACTTCAAGGTCGCCGGTACACGTGATTTCATCACAGCGCTACAACTTGACACCAAGTTGGATGGAATTCCTGCTTCGGTTCTTGCTGCTGCACTTCACCAAGCTAAAGAAGCTCGGTTAGCAATTCTTGAGGTCATGGCAGAGGCCATTGACACTCCAGATGAGATGAGCCCATTTGCTCCACGTATCATCTCGATCAAAATTCCTGTTGATCAGATTGGTGCCGTTATTGGACCTAAGGGAAAGATCATTAACCAGATTCAAGATGAAACTGGCGCTGAGATCTCAATCGAGGACGATGGCACGATTTATATCGGTGCAACTGATGGGCCGAAGGCCGAAGCTGCTCGTGCCCAAATCAACGCCATCGCAAACCCACAGATGCCTGAAGTTGGAGAGCGCTACCTCGGTACGGTTGTAAAACTGGCTGCATTTGGTGCCTTTATTTCACTTCTGCCAGGAAAAGATGGCTTGCTCCACGTCTCGCAAATCCGCAAGATGCACGGTGGTAAGCGCATTGAAAATCTTGAGGAAGTACTCAAGGTTGGTGACAAAATTCAGGTTGAAATCGGTGAAATCGATCCCAAGGGAAAGCTTTCACTTATTCCAGTTCTCGAAGACACTCCTGCAGTAGCAGCTGAGTAACTAAAGACCTTATAAATAGTGAGCGTAAAGCGCACAGTTCTATCAAGCGGCCTGCGGATCGTCACGGAGGAAGTCTCCTCGGTTCGCAGTGCTGCAATAGGCATTTGGGTCAATGTTGGTTCACGTGATGAAACCCCGGCCGTTGCCGGGGCTTCTCATTTTCTTGAGCATTTGCTTTTCAAGGGCACCAAAACTCGGACCGCATTGGAGATTTCTTCTTCAATAGAGTCTGTCGGTGGAGAGATGAACGCCTTTACTGGCAAGGAGTACACCTGCTTCTACGCACGTGTCATCGATACTGATCTTCCAATTGCAGTTGATGTCATTTCTGACCTCATTACCTCCTCACTTGTCACCGCTGCTGATGTTGATGGCGAGCGGAAAGTAGTTCTTGAAGAAATAGCAATGCGAGATGATGATCCAAGTGATCTCGTCCATGACCTTTTTGCTGATACTTACTATGGCGATACTCAATTAGGTCGTTCGATTCTTGGCACTGTTGAATCGATCAGTCAGATGCCGCGTAAAAATGTTTACAATTATTATAAGAAGCGCTATCTGCCACAGGATCTTGTTGTGGCAGTTGCTGGCAATATCAAACATAAAACAGCAGTGGAGATGGTTGAGAAAGCACTATCACGCGATGGATTCCTGGATATAAAGGGAACACCTCAAATCCGTCCAAACGCGGCAATAAAAGTGCGTGAGCAACAGTCCGTTGGGCTGATCAAGCGTAAAACGGAACAGGCTCATATGTTCTATGGTGTTGCTGGCGTCTCTCGCGAAGATGATCGCCGCTTCACTGTGGGAATCCTCTCTGCAGCACTCGGCGGTGGAATGTCTTCGCGACTCTTCCAAGAGATCCGTGAAAAGCGCGGTCTTGCCTACTCCGTTTATTCTTACGCCCAACAATTTGCAGGATCTGGGCTCCTTGGCTTTTATGCCGGATGCCATCCAACCAAGGCGGTTGAAGTCGTGGAAATCATTCGCGAGGTCCTCAATGATGTGGCTGAAAATGGAATGTCTCACGAAGAGATTGAAAGGGCTAAGGGCGCGGTAAAGGGTTCACTTGTACTCAGTCAGGAAGATTCGGGCTCCCGCATGAGCCATCTCGGCAAGAGTGAGATTGTTTATGGCGAGGTCATGAGCTTTGACGAGATTCTCAAGAGAATTTCCGCAGTTACTCCAGAAGCTCTTAGGAAAGTCGCTGGCGAGATACTCGTCCAAAGACCTACCCTTGCACTTGTCGGTCCATACAAAGATCCGAGCAAGTTCGAGAAGATTTTAGGAGCTTAGGTGGCAATCAAAGTCGCGGTCCTTGGTGCAAAAGGCAGAATGGGCGGAGAAGTCGTAAAGGCCGTCAATGGCTCATCAGACATGACCCTGGTCGCCCAATTAGATTTAGGGGATTCCCTCGATCAACTGGTATCCGCTGGAGCTAATGTAGTCGTTGATTTCACCACTCCGGATTCAGTCATGGGAAATCTGGAGTTTCTCATTACCCATGGAATCAATGTGGTTGTCGGAACTACCGGGTTCGATGAAAATCGCCTCAAGAAGGTCGAATTACTTCTTGCGAGTAACCCGAAAGTGGGAGTCCTGATCGCTCCCAACTTTGGCATAGGGGCCGTTCTGATGATGGAATTTTCCAAAAAGGCTGCCCGATATTTCGAGTCTGCTGAAATTATTGAACTGCACCATCCCGCTAAGGTGGACGCACCAAGTGGCACATCGACCCGAACGGCCGAACTTATTTCGCAAGCGCGCGCTGAAGCAGGTTCTGCTCCGATGCCAGATGCAACCAAGGTTGGACTCGATGGCGCCCGCGGTGCCACTGTCGGAGATGTACCCATCCATTCGGTTCGCCTGCGTGGTTTGATCGCACACCAAGAAGTTCTTTTTGGGGGACCAGGTGAGACGCTCACGATCCGCCACGACTCACTAGACCGAGCCAGTTTCATGCCTGGTGTGCTGATAGGAGTGCGTGAAATCGGAAAACATGCAGGCCTGACCTATGGACTGGAGGGGTTTCTATCATTATGACGTCGGCATTGACTTCAAAAATTGTTATGTACTCTGGCGATCACTGCGGCGATTGCACGCGCTCGAAGCGACTTCTTGATTCTCTAGGCGTCGCATACGAAGTGATTGAGGTCGACGGTAACCCGCAAGCCCTTGAGAAGGTTATGGAGATTAATAATGGCTTCCGTTCGATTCCAGTGATTCTTTTTGGGGATGGGACTCACTTGACTGAACCATCTGATAACGCACTGAAAAGGAAGTTGGAAGATCTCTCAATAATCTGATTTTGAACCATAGAATTTCCCTTAGGAATCGGGGAATCCCATGCCAGGTAGCAAGAGAGTATTAGTTGGTTTTCTATCGACTCTCGCATGGCCAGTTCTCTTGATCGCGCTACTTGTGACTTCTGCAAATCTCGTTGTTAATAACTTGAACCATGTGGGGGACCTTGCTTCTACGGTCGTGAAGGAAGTTTCAGCCAACCCGAAGACCTTGACTTCGATTATTGACGAGTTCGCCAAGAGTGCAGATCCGAAGGTTGCTAGGGAGATAGAGAAGAATCGCTCAAGAATTGAGAGCACCATTTCCTCGCTTGGCTCCTCCAGTGAATTCCGAGAAATGATCTCCTTGATTTTGAATCAGATAGCTCAGGCTGCATTGAGCGGAGCGTCATCAGTAATCGTGGACCTCGTTCCACTTGCCATGCTGGTTTCCGACAAAGTGAATGAGGCCGCGGATCGTACACTGATCAGCAAGAAAGTCCTTGCTGACATCAAACCCATGTCGGTGGAATTGAGCCAGCAATCTACGACGATAGCGAAAGTCAAAAACATATTGCATAGAGCGCTTTACATCTGGCTTCTTTGGCTAGCTATGCTCATCGGATTATTTCTTCTCATTGGTAAGCGAATCATTCGCATATACGGTGCACATTTAGTCTCCATTGGCATAATAGGTCTATCGATTAGATTCCTTGCTCCAGCTCTTGCCCGGAGAGCGGTCATCTCCTCCGACGGTGTCCTCTATGCGCAGGATATTGCTCCGAGGATTCTCGAAGCATTTCTTTCGCCCATCATGACTTTGTCGATCGTCGCAATCATTTTAGGAGTTGCATTGGTCGCAGCAGGGCGATTTGTTAAGGACCGTCCTGCATGACAAGCAGGACGAACTTAGTTCTCGCCACTCACTCTCTGTGAAATGCGATATTTAGCGATGTAATCCTGATCCAATTCCCAACCAAGACCTGGACGATCGGTCAATTGGATATGTCCATCTTTGAGTTTTGGACGATTTGCAATCAGGTTATGCCAGATGGGGTCGCGCTTTGGGTGGAAGTACTCGAGGTAAGTTCCATGTGGAATAGAAGCCAGCAGGTGAGCAGCGACTTGTGCTTCTTCGTGATGCGCCATCTTGACATCGTACACAGTGGACATTGCGGCGACCTTGCGCCATTCAGTCGGACCACCGGACCATGAGGAGTCAAAGTTGCAGTAATCAATCGACCCAGTCTCCATGAGATCGCGACATCCTGCAGCCGAAAATTCACTCTGTCCCGCGCAGACGGCAACTCCGCCAGCGAAACGAACGTCACGCATTCCTCGTCGATCATTCTGCCATTGGCAAGGTTCTTCAAACCAGAGAAGATTGTCATCTTGAACGAGGTGAGAGAAACGAATTGCCTCCGCCGGGGTATAACCCTGATTGGCATCCACGGCGATGCGGAAGTTATCTCCCCCAACGGCACGCGCTTCCTTAAATCGTTTTGCATCCTCATCGGGGGAGAGGCCGCCAATCTTAAATTTCATCCCTGCAAATTCTTCCTTGAGGAGGTATTCAACCTCTTCTTTGATTGTCAGATCACTTCCGTAGTAGCCACCAATGGTGATGACCGGAATTTTAGATCGGTAGCCGCCCCATAATTTCCACAGAGGCACATCAAGGGATCGCGCAAAAAGATCCCAGAGCGTGACATCCAGGGAGGCGCAGGCGACGAGGCCAAGTCTGCGATCGCGAAGAATGTTCCATGTTGCTGGACGCGCCAACTCCCAACAGAGTTCTATGGCGGAGGCGTCCTGTCCCATCAAGACTGGTGCAATTTCATCGTGGATAATTCCATCGATTTCGGCAAGACCTGCATCTTCATCTCCGGCGTATGCCTCACCAACCAGACCCCCAGCGGTGTACACCCGTGTGATGATGGTGGAGCGATGGGTCATTTTGTAATGGCTCCCGCGGTATACACGCTCAAGGGGGACTCGGATCTGCTCAGTTTCAATGCGTGTAATCGTGTAATCCATCATTCCCTACCCTCGTCTTTTCGCTGGAACTATGACATTATTCTGGTAACGGTTCCATCCTAGAAGATATGCGGGAAGTGTCAAGGATGGTTGAAGATTAAAGAGCGGTCCGGGGTATTCCTCAAAGCGCGGAGGTGGCAGTGAGTTCCAGGGATATTGAGGGAGAACAAGTCACTATCCGGCATGTAGCGGCACGTGCAGGGGTCGCACTATCAAGTGTTTCGCGTACCCTAACAGGCCACCCAGATGTTTCACCTGCCATGCGCCAAAAAGTGGAAGAAGCTGTCCAAGCATTGGGTTACGAACCGGACTTACTCGCCCAGTCTCTTCGAAGCGGCACGACTCGCAATATCGGTTTTATCATCCGAGATATTGCCAATCCTCTTTTCGCTTTAGTTGCAAGGGCCTGCGAGCAAGAATTACGTCGTAATGGATATTCAATGATTTTAATGAACTCGGATGGAAGCGTTGAGACGGAGTCGAAGAATCTATTACTTTTGCGCCGTCGACGCGTTGATGGGGTCATCGCTTCACTCGTTGCCGAGGATTCTCCCTACATCAAGAAGACAATTCTTTCGCTTCGCAGACCACTCGTACTTCTGGATCGAGAGATGAAAGATCTCAATGCGAGCGCGGTTATCACAGATCACTACACAGGCGTCTACGAAGCGACAGCGCATTTAATAAGTCTTGGACATCAGGAGATTGCATTTGTCACTGGTGCGGAGAATGTATACACGACTCGAGATCGTCTTCGTGGCTACAAAGCAGCTTTTAGCGACACGGGGCGTGACGTACCCGAGAAGTGGATGGCCCTTGGCGGATTTGATGCTGAATACGCTCTGATTCATACTCGAAATTTTTTGTCGAAGAGTCCGCGTCCAACAGCGCTCATCACGGGTGGTATTGGCTCAACTGCCGGAGCGCTCCGCGCACTTAACGAGTTGGGACTGCAGATCGGAAAAGATATTGCATTTATCGCCATCGATGAGTGGCCACTATTTGATGTTTTTATGCCGCCGATTTCTTCTGTCTATCGCGACGCAAAGGCGATGGGCGGAGAGGCGGCACATTTGATGCTGGAAATGCTCAATGGCAAGGAACCAAGCGAATCGGTAATTGAAACAAAATTCACGGCGCGCTCAAGTACCGATGGCGGTTTGTGAGAAAGTGACAGAAGCACGACTAACGCCTGGAAATATCCTTATTCAGGAGTTAAGCGATTTTTCAACACTTGATCGAACCAATGGAAGTCTTCAGCGCCTAGAAATCCTTCTCATCGACTATCTGGCTTGCACTGTGAGTGCCATCAAGAAAAGTGGAAGTATTTCTTCACGGCTATCAGATGATGGAATTATTGGAAAGGGTGCATGGCTCGCCCTTAAATCAAGTGCGGGCGACCGAGATGACATTGATTGGACGGTCGGAACCCATCCAGGTTCGGTCATCTGGTCAACAGTATTCTCTGTTGCTCTTCTTCATGAGAAGGCGCGCGACAACTTTGTCGAGGCAGCTCTTATTGGATATCGAACCACCGCATCGATTGCTCGTTTTCTTGGGGTTGATCATCGGTCAAAATGGCATGTCACTGGTACCGCTGGAGCTTTCGCGGCTGCTAGTGCTGCGTCTGTGGCATTTGGATATTCGGATGCGCAGCACGAGAGGGCTTTGCGATTGGCTGGTGCAAATATTGGCGCGAGCACACTTGCTCCGCGTGACCGAAATGGTGCAGCAAGTTTCAATCGCTCTGCGGCAACAATACTTGGCACTACGGCCGCAATGGCCTCGTTTGACGGTGCAATCGCAGTCGAAAATTTGTGGGATGGACCAAATGGATTATTGGCAATGTTCTCCGCTTCGGATATTCCTGCTGATCCAAAACTCACAGTGGACGGTGTATCGACAACTAGTCTGCGCCTTTTTCCCATTTCAGGTTTCGCCCAGTCGGCAGTATTGGCAACAACACTTCTAGCCGGGAGAAACTCCTCCGAGTTGGAGTCAATTGATGTGCATGTCTCGGAGGATTCATTTAACTGGCTAGATGGCACACGAGGTGACTTTTGGTGGGATGTGAAAGCGGCGGTATCTGCCGCGTGGTTGTCCAAAAATCCAACCAATCTCCTTCCGTCCGGTAGGTATTCAGATCGAATCAATGTAATTCCTTCAAGGCTGCCCGTCGGTGCCGCACGTGTCGCAGTAAGAACTTCGACCGGCTCTGAGGTGATGACTATCTCGAACCCACCCGGGAATAATTTTGATGATCCAAATGAAGTGGAGTGGATGAATGCAAAGTGGAAAGCACTGCTCGGTGATCAATTAGCGGAGGTGTTAGATATTTCAAAAACACTGGTGGCTGGTTTCGATTCGCCTGAACTTTGGCATCACGTAAAGAGATTGTTGGAGAACTAATACAAGCAAACCTTCCTGCGGCAGGTGGGTCAAATTGAAAGGGATGCATATGTGGAGAAATGATGCAGGCTTAGAAGGAAAGAGCGTTGTCGTTACGGGCGCTGCCGGAGGAATCGGCCGTGCAGTGGTGAAAGGGTTTGCTGAAGCAGGGTGCAAAGTGCTGCTTGTAGATATCCCAGGATCCCCAATGATCGAGCTCCTCAATTCATTACCCGGTTCTGGACATGAAATTCATGAAGTTGACCTTGTCAATATCTCATCTCATGCTGCGATATTTGAGCATGCGCAGCAGATGGCACCCTTTGCCGCTCTTGCCCATTGTGCAGCGGTACTTCGTCGTCGCTCGACCGTTGACGAAGTGACTGAAGAGGATTGGGATATCCAGATTGATGTCAACCTCAAAGCCACCTTCTTCCTCAATAGAACGGCGCGTGATTCCTTTCGAGCCGCCGGTACGACGGGGTCCATCATCAACTTTTCATCACAGGGCTGGTGGTCGGGTGGATACGGCGGATCGGTAGTTTACGCAGCAAGTAAAGGCGGCATAGTCTCAATGACAAAAGGCCTTGCTCGCTCCTTCGCTTTAGAGGGAATTCGAGGTAACTCTGTTTCACCTGGCGGTGTTGATACGGCAATGATGGTGGACACGATGAGTGCAGAAGCGCTTTCTTCATTTATATCCCTCATTCCGATGGCTCGCCTGGGCACTCCTGAAGAAATGGTTGGCGCAGTACTTTTCCTGGCGTCCGATGCGTCTACCTTTGTGACTGGAACGGTGGTGAATGTTTCAGGTGGGCAATTGATGTACTAATCGCCCATCAGAACTTTTCGCTCGCGAAAACCTTGACTTTCTGATGACCACCCCAATATCCTAGCAAACGTTTCCAGCCGAGTCTGTGCAGCGATTCTCGGCCATATTGACGAGTTGAGGGATGTACATGAGCGCAATGAGAGTTCGTCAGGCAATTGTCTCTGCTTTGGCTGATGAGATGAGAGCCGATTCTTCCGTGATGGTCTTTGGCGAAGATGTTGCTGTTGCTGAAGGTCCTTTTAAGACTTCCGAGGGATTGCTCGCGGAGTTTGGGTCCCTTCGGGTGCGTGATACGCCAATTTCAGAGATGGGATTCACGGGAGCGGCGGTTGGTGCGGCGATGTTGGGGATGAAGCCGGTCGTGGAGATTATGTTTGTTGAATTCTTAGGAGTGGCACTTGATCAGCTCGTGACCGAGGCTGCCAAGATGCGCTATCTCAGCAATGGAGCACTCTCGGTTCCGATGGTAGTTCGCGCCTCATGCGGCTCAGGACTTGGATTTGGAAGTCAACACTCGCAGACCCTTGAAAACTGGTTTGCCGCGACGCCGGGCCTAAAGGTTGTCAGTATCAGCGATGCGCAGTCCGCGTATAGCTTGATGCGTGCTGCGATCCAAGATCCAGATCCTGTGATGGTCCTTGAACCCCGAATTCTCTATGCAGAACGTGGGGAAGTTGATCTAGCTCTGCAGATGGAAATTGGAAAAGCTCGAGTCCTGCGCGAAGGTAAAGAGTTCACGGTGGTGTCGCTGGGCCAGATGGTTAATGTCGCACGGGAGGCAATCGCTGTGTCAGGTGTCGATGCGGAGCTTATTGATTTGGCAACAGTGGTCCCGTGGGATCGTCAGACAGTTCTTAATTCGGTAAAGAAAACCGGTCGCTTAGCGGTTGTTGAGGAAGCGCCGCAGAGTGGTGGATGGGGATCTGAAATTGTTGCTACCGCAACATCCCAAATATTCAGTCATCTCAAGGCCGCACCGTTTCGAATCACAACACCGGATGTGCCAGTGCCGTATAGCGGCGTTCTTGAATCGCGCTACGTGCCAACAGTCGAAGACGTGGCTCGTCAACTCAAAGAATCTCTTGTCAGTAATCAGACGCCGAAGACGTGGTGGGAATTGGAAGGGTTAAAGTAATGAGCAGTGCACTCAATCGCAGAGAAGTTGTGCAGCAGGATGAGATCGCTCAGTTTGAGCGCATGGTTGAGATCCGCGAATTCGAGGAGCAAATCAATGGGCTCTTCGCCTCAGGTGAAATCCGTGGAACCACTCACCTCTGTCTTGGACAAGAGGCGCTTTCTGTCGGACTTGCGGCAGAACTTCGACCAACGGATATTGTCATGGCTACTTACCGCGGACATGGCATTGCACTTTCTCTTGGACTTACTCCCGAGTCTGTTCTTGGCGAAATTATGGGAAAGACAATTGGATGTTGCGGTGGTGTAGGTGGCTCGATGCACCTGTGCGATATGAGCGTCGGACTTCTTCCGACTTCAGCGATTGTCGGTGGCGGAATTCCAATTGCTGCTGGTGCCGCACTCGCTTTTCAGACGAAAGGCACGGACAGCGTCAGTGTTTCTGTCTTTGGTGATGGTGCTACAAATATTGGAGCATTTCATGAAGGGCTGAATTTGGCCGCAATTTGGAATCTTCCTGTGATCTTTATCTGCGACAACAACATTTATGGAGAGTACAGTCGAATTCAAACGACAACCCCAATCGAGGATCTTCATCTTCGTGCCGAAAGTTACAATATGCCGCATTTCTCACTTGATGGTATGGATATTCACGCCGTTCGCAAGGGTGTTAAAGAGGCTGTTGATCGCGCAAGGAATGGTGGCGGTCCTACTCTGATTGAGGCTAAGACTTACCGTTTTGCTGGCCATTCACGCGCGGATCAAGCGCTGTACCGTCCCGTCGGCGAACTGGAACTCTGGCAGACGCGTGATCCCATAAAGGTGACGCAGGAAGATTTGATTGCCCGTGGTGTATTCACCGCTGAGCAAGCAGAGAAGATCAAGACAGAGATGAAGTCAACGATCGAAGGTGTTGTGGCAACGTGTAAGGCTTCTTCCGAACCAACGTTGGCATCGATGTTTGAAAATATCTGGACACCTAAGAAAGTTGCTCACGTATGAGAATGACAATCAAGATGCCACGTGTTGGCGATACCGTTGATTCGGTCTACCTCGTCGCATGGAAGAAAACCCTTGGCGAAGAAGTTGCTGTCGGGGAAATGCTTTTAGAGGTTGAGACAGATAAGGCGACGGTGGAGGTGCCTTCACCGGTCGCAGGGAAAGTGGTCGAGCTTCTTTTCAAAGTAGACGATGAAATTAAGACCGGGGACCCGATAGTAATTTGTGACAGTCAGTAACAAGACCGGCCAGAGTATTCCAAGTCTGTGAAAATAGAGAGGAACCTGTGATGGGCAAGATTGAAAAGATCGAGACGATCCCGATTCGCGTGCCCTTGAAACATCTTTACAAGGGTTCGTATTACAAGATGCGTAATCGCTGCACAATTATCACTCGCATCACGACGTCCGATGGAGTCGTCGGTCAAAGTTACAACGCTGACACAGACGAAGAACAGAACGAAGTTCTCTCTATCATTCATGATGAGATCGCTCCAATAGTCACAGGCATGGATGCGCGTCAGGTTGAAAAGATTTGGCACTCAATGATTCCCGTGACACTAGATCAACTTCGGGATCGGGCGATTCCGATGCAGGCAATAGCTTGTGTCGATAGCGCAGTTTGGGACGCGGTCGGAAAGTATGCCAATCAACCATTATGGCGACTCTGGGGAGGCTTTCGAGACCGCATCCCAATGATTGGTATCGGCGGATATTACGGCTCTAGTGAGGCTGACCTGGAGCGCGAGCTTGGTTTCTTCAAAGATGAAATCGGTATGGTTGGAATGAAATTTAAGATTGGAGCCAAGCCGCCCGAGGAAGATGCGGCACGACTACGGCTTGCGAAATCAATTGTCGGTGACAACTTCGCATTTGTTGTTGACGCCAATCAGGGTTATACCGTTAATGAAGCACTCAATTTCCTCTCGCAGATTGAAGGCGAGATTCCGCTTCGATGGTTTGAGGAGCCAACTCGTTGGCATGCCGACTGGCGCGGTCTGCGCGATGTGCGTCTTCGCGGAAACGTTAATGTTGCCGCTGGGCAGAGCGAAATTTCGCGGGTAGGTATGCGTGAAATGATGGTCAACGGCGCGATTGATGTCTGTAATTTCGACGCCTCATGGGGCGGCGGACCAACAGAATGGCGCCGAGTTGCCGCGTTGGCCCTGGCTTTTGATGTCCAGCTCGGCCATCACGAAGAAGCTCAGGTTGCCGCACCACTTCTAGCCTCTGTCCCTCACGGAACATACGTTGAGGCCTTCTCGCCAACTCGCGATCCGATTTTCTGGGAGATGTTGGCAAATCGCAAACCACTGGAGAATGGAGAATTCGTTCTGCCCGATGCGCCAGGATTTGGTTGGGAATTGAACGAGGACTTCATCGATCAATATCGAGTGGACAGGTAGATGGCCTCAGTTTCTATTTATGGGATGGGCCAACTCGGAATTGAGGTTGCGCGCCTACTGCGCGAGGTGCCGGCTCATAAAGTCTTAGGACCTTTTGGCCGCGAAGAGAGAGTGGAGGCACTTGGTTCAGGCGCGGATGTAGTGATTATTGCTACAACAACAAGATTGAGAGATGTGGCAGTCGATATTGAATTCGCCGTCGCCAGTGGTTCAAATGTTCTGGTGTCTGCCGAAGAGTGCGCATACCCCTGGGCTGTTGATGTCGCTCTTTCCGATAGTTTGGACGCTCTAGCGCGAACGAATGGTGTAAGTATCGCTGGTACTGGTGTAAACCCAGGACTGATTTTCGATTCACTCGTCCTAACCCTTCTTGGTGCAGCGCCTCGCGGCTGCACGGTGGCTGTCCGGCGCACTGTCAGCATTGCAGGTTTTGGCGCCACCGTTCTACGCAGAATTGGGTTGGGCAAAACACCAGCGGCCTTCTCTGAGGCTGTGGCTCGTGAAGAGATTCTCGGTCATGCGGGATTTCCACAATCGATGCAGGTCGTTGCATCTGCGATGGGCTTGAGGATCGAGAGCATCAAGAAAGAACTCCTGCCATTGATAGCCGAGAAGGGGATAGACCTGCCAAATCGATTTGTTGTGGCCCAAGGCGAGAGCGCGGGAGTGAATCAGACATATACGGCTTTCGTTGATGGCAGGCCATGGTTTACATCCCACTTTTACGGACATGTAGATCTTCCAGGAATTGGGAGAAGCGCTATGGATGAAATTGAGCTATCTCTTGATGGAGAGATTTTCCAGACGATCCAACTCAAACCTGGCATTAATTCTCAAATTGGTTCACAGAACATGGTGGCCAATTCAATTCAAAGGATCATCAGTGCACGTAGCGGCTGGGTCACTGTCGCGCAGATGGAACCCGCCTATCCAGAGAGCACGAACCGTTAGCAATCGACCAGAGTAAGCACGATCAATAAGCATTGGAGAAGATATGTCCACCCCAACAATCGCCCGTGTCACTGTCCATCCGGTTACCTATCCTGAGCCAAATGACAGCAATTCCATGCGTTTTCTTACTTTCGTGCGCATCGAGTCTACGGACGGGCATGTGGGCTGGGGAGAGGCGATTACGCAATTTCCGGGCAGCACTCGCGGAACAGTGGAAATTGTCAAGGCGCTCGCGGAAGATTTGATCGGCAAGGACCCGACGCAGAACTTGGGCATATGGCGCGATATACGCAAGCAGACGTGGTGGTATTCGTACCGCGGAGGGCTGGCGCACTTTGCTCTCTCTGCCATTGATATTGCCCTTTGGGATCTCAAAGGAAAGATCATCGGACAATCTCTTATTCAAATGATCGGCGCCCGCGATAGTTCACCGGAGATCCGCATTCCAGTTCTGGCATCTACTCACGTATTCAACAAAAGTCTCGATTATGAAGTTGCCCGTCATGCGAAATA
Organism: Candidatus Nanopelagicaceae bacterium; assembly: GCA_041659345.1. Taxonomy (GTDB): domain Bacteria; phylum Actinomycetota; class Actinomycetes; order Nanopelagicales; family Nanopelagicaceae; genus QYPT01. Next base: position 27,802 of record JBAZYI010000004.1, read on the forward strand.
TGTCCAAGACGGATTCATCGGTTTCAAAATTGGAATGGGCAAACGTGGAGACGCTCGGGTTGGATATGACGTCCAGCGAGATATTAAGTTTGTTCAGGATCTTCGCGCTGCCGCTGGACCTGAGGCGTGGATCATGATGGATCGTGGACAGTCTTTGAATTGGACCCTTGATGAGACCATCGCCCGTGTTCAGGCTTGGGAAGAGTCTGGACTCAAGTGGGTAGAGGAGCCATTTGAACCATGGGAGTTTGAGCATTTCCGTAAACTTCGCCAGCACATCACGACCATGATTGCAGGTGGAGAGAGGGAATGGGATTACCGAGGGTTTTCTGAAGTGATCAACTCGGGCACTCTGGATGTAGTCGGCGTTGATGTAGGACGTGTTGAAGGTATTACCGGCATGCTCTCCATTATCAAACTCATTGAAGCTGCTGGACTCTGGTTCAACTCGCATGCATGGTCAAGCGCAATAAACACTGCGGCGTCTATTGCGCTCTCGGCCTCCACTCCTCGTTGCCTCATACAAGAACTCAAGCCAGATGAAAATCCGATGCAACATGAGTTGATTGAAGAACCTTTTGTTCCCTCCAATGGCTCTATTGGGGTTCCAAACAGGCCAGGTCTGGGAATTAGCGTCAATGAGAAAGTCATCGAAAAGTATGCCTTCTGATTTCGAAAACGGAGGAGATCTTTCCATTGGCAAGGGCCTTGAGAATAAGGTCGTGGTAGTAACAGGAGCATCTAGCGGTATCGGGCGTGCCACCGCCCTTCTTTTTGAACGGGTGGGTGCGCGCGTCTGTGCAACCGCACGGGATGAAGAGGGTTTGGAGTCGCTAGCTAAGGAGATGCAGGATTCCTCCCGTCACCTATTCCTTACTGTGGATCTTGAGAATAGTAAGGAATGCGAAGGCATCGTCACTCGAACACTAGATCATTTCGGAGAGATGCTCGTTCTTGCTCACATAGCTGGAGCTCTGCGCAGAAAGCCCCTCTATGAGGTGACAGAGGAAGATTGGGATTATCAACTCAACGTAAATCTTCGCGCGGGATTTTTTCTCAATCGCGCTGCTGGAAAAGCGATGATTGAACGGGAGATTCCAGGGAGAATCATCAACTTCACTTCTACCTCTTGGATGATGGGTCCACTCTTTGGAAGTGACGCATATGTTGCCGCTAAAGGTGGAGTTGTCTCAATGACCCGTGGCTTCGCTCGCCAATTTGGACCCCAGGGAATTCGAGTAAATGCCATCGCGCCAGGACAAGTCAATACTCCGATGCAACATGTCGATAATTCTCCAGAGATGGTTGCGGCTACGGCCGCAGCGAGTCCACTAGGTCGAATGGGAGAGCCTGAAGAATTGGCTCGCGTCGCCGTCTTTCTTGCTTCAGACAACGCCTCTTTTATTCACGGTGCCACAATCAATGTGAGTGGCGGCACGCTTCTGTACTGAAGGCTATTTCCCTGCAAGAAATCTTTGTGGATTCTCCTGCGTCAACATTGTAATTTCGGGATCCGTAAGTCCTGCGTTTTTGAGCATGGGCAAAAATGTGGCGAGGAGATATCCATAGCCCTGTCCACCGTGCGCAACCATTCGGGAGCGTCCGGCAATGTCTGTACTAATCAGCAATTTCTTTCCATGGCCTTCACGTACGAGAGTGGTGAGTGACTGTGCACGAAGTTCGTCAGTCTGTTTGTCGAGTTGTCCGACAGCATCGTATCCAATCCATACCCCGCGATTGAGGAGCTTCCGGGAGTAGTTCAGATCACGGTTCGTGTCGCAATGGCCAATCACGGTGATATCAAGATCTGCACCCGCTTCCTCCAAAATATTGAGTTGTTCCACTCCGATCTCTGTGAATAGGGCATGAGTTCCTATAGGCACACCGGTCTCCATTTGGGCTTTTGCGGCAGCTTGCAAGACTCGCGTCTCGGTTGGCGTCACCTTGCGATGATGCGTGCCAAGCTCACCCATGAAGCCAGCCCGAATATCGGTTCCAGGGAAACCAACTGTTATGTGCTCGACAAGTCGTTTTGTGATATCCGCGGTAGGCATGTCGTGGAGCCAGGATGGATGGTACATATCCCAGTAGAAACCAGTACCGGCAATGATATTCACTCCAGTCTGCACGGAAATATCGCGTAAGCCTTCCGGATCAGGATGAAGTCCATAGACCGTCTGTTCAACGATTGTATTCCCACCTGCTTTCTTAAAGAGGGCTACTTCATCCACCATCATCGCTCGATCAAGAAGGACTCCCTCTGAATTTCGACGTACGTCATATGAATCGACGATGAGGTGCTCGTGAGGAAGGACGACACCTAATTGGTCGGCTGGAACCGGTCCGGTAACCGTCTGGACATTTTTCACGAGATTCTCCTTTTCTATTTGGGTGACTATTCAGTTGGCTTTTCCGTTTGAGTGGAATGCACTTCGGAGTTTCTGGAAAATCATATTTACAACCCTTCTTGCTTCAGGAACTGCACCTAGCGTGAATACAAATCCATGCGGAAGGGTGGTGGCGATCAGCAGTTCTGTGTCCACTCCGTCATGAGCAAGTTTCTCAGCGTACATTTTTCCGTCATCTTTGAGAGGATCAAAGCCTGCAATCACAACTAGAGCAGGTGCAACTGATTCGTATGTTGTAGCCATGTGCGGAACTGCATATGGATCACGTGAACCTAAATTGCCAGCTAGGTAGTTGCTCCAGAAGTAGGTCATTGCGCCTTTTGAGAGGCGGAACCGCGGATCTGGACCCAATTCATTCATTGATGGCGTGTCTAGATCGGTCCCGCAGGCAGGGTAGAGGAGCAACTGGAAATCGACCATTCCATCCTGGAGGTCGCGGGACTTGAGCGCTAGGCCTGCGGCTAGATTTCCTCCGGCACTGTCACCCGCTACGGCGATACGTTCCGGAACAAATCCAAGGCTTCCCGTACTTACCCAAGTTAGAGCGTCCCAACAGTCGTTGAATGGGATCGGATAAGGATTCTCTGGTGATAAGCGGTAGCCAACCGAGACAACTATGCATCCAACTTCCAGTGCCATCTCGCGCAGAAATACATCGCACGACTCGATGGAGAGAAGTGTCCAACCGCCCCCATGCGCATAGAGAACCACCGGTGCCGAAGCAAGCGTGGGTCGATAAATACGAATCGGTATCTTGTATCCATCGGAGGCAGAAATAGTCATATTTGTAATCGTCGCCAGCGAACGAGAAGGACCTGCGATATCGGCAGTGAGCAGTCCTGAGTTGCGAGCTACTTCAAGAGGGACCTCTTGGATTGGTTTAGGACTCATTGAGTTCCACAGTTCAACAATGCGTTTTGCATCTGGGTCGAGTTCTTCTTCATCCCTTGTCTTGACCGTTCGAAGCATGTTAATTCAATTCCGCCTTAAGGGAGAGCAGCAAGGCGACAGATTCTTCTATAAGCATACGGCTCGCATTCGGTGAAAAAGGAGCAGGGTGTCCGTATCCCCGTTGAGCCACGGTGGGTTCGTACCCGCCAAATTGATACTCCTCAGGTGTTGAAACGTATCCAAGAACTCCCTGGCAATAACCTGCGAATATGGTTGTGTCGAATGGAGAACGACGTCGAACCTCGGCCCCTATTTCTGTAAAGAGCTCACCCGGCGTTCCAACTATGGCAGTGTCTCCCAGTCGTGCTGCCCAAATCTCTCCTTCAATGGTCTCTGGCAGTGGGCCCTTCTTTGCCAATTCGAGGATCTGCGAGAGCCAAGTGATGTGATAGCCGATGGGATTGAGAAGTTCGCGACCTGCGCCAGATTTCTCTTTTGTCGCATAATCCTCACTCTTGGTAGCTAACTCCTTCTCCATGTCCATGACCGTCATCGCAGGATTGAGTGGGAGATTGAGCACCTTGCGTCGTGAGGAGATTGGTTGTGATGGTTGGGGGGAGACGGCTTTACGACGGTAGAGACTGATTGGTGTCACGGATCCATAGGAGATGTGTTCGATTTCGATAACGCGAGGATCCCTATCCGCAACAGCATGTACTGCCTCCAATCCCAAACGCGCACCCATTGTAATTTCTGGACCTGGGTGGTCGAAGAAACCTTCTAATGGGAGGACGTTTCCAGCAGCTCCTTGGAAGAAAATGCATACTCCTCCTCGGAGGAGTTCCACACGCCGACGTAATTCACCAATGAAGTCTGGACCACCAAAAGGAACTTCGCCTCCTAAAACTACTGGGTGACATCCGAAGCCAACGAGGGTTGCAATGGCATTGCCATCATGATCATCAATTCTGATTGTCGGAACTTCTTCGTCAATAAAATTCTCTCTATTCCAACCAAGAATAGTCCCGCCTTTCCCGTCGCGTTCGCGTCGATTGACGGCAATACCCGGTGCCGTACCTGTTCCACCGGAAATTCTTGCGGGTCTCATCCGAGCTAGAGCTTTTACGACAACGCTCGCATAATCATAAGGAATTCGTTCGAAGTAGGCATTTTCGGCATCAGTGAGATGCGCGAACTCACCATGCAACTTCTCTCCGTCTTTGCGTGGCCATAGACCCGCATGCGTGTGACTCGAGTTGAGAAGAATATTGTCGTAGTGAATTCCAGTTGTCGCACTTATCACCTTGCGAATGCGATCGGCAAAATAGGTATCGAGATTCGTCACATCGGCTGCGAGCACGGCCACAGTGTGTTTATCGTTCTGGATGACGCAGGCACGAACTACAAGGGGTTCGAGAGTGTCGCGGATCGCGACGGCTCGTCGAACAAAACCTTGCGGATCAGATGGCAGCGGTGGATCGATTGAGAATGACGCTGCACCAACATATAAACCAGACATCTTGCCTCCATTTTGTGAAGTCACTTACGCGTTCTAGGCTAATCTTTAGGTACGTTAGTGCGATGCATTTTCAACCGCAAGGAGTGTTTCAATATTTGAACATTCAATCTTGAAGGAGAGGCTATAGAGAAGATGATTCATTCAAGACGCTCCGTTCTCGCGGTTCCAGGAAACAGCGAAAAAATGATTGGAAAGGCCCTGGATTTCCAGGTCGACCAAATCTTCTTGGATTTTGAAGATGCAGTTGCTCCAGATTCAAAATTGGCTGCGCGTACATTGGTTTCATCAACTCTCAATCAACATTTCACGAAAGTAAAACAGTTCGCTTCCAAGATAGTGAGCGTCCGAATCAATGGTTTAGGTACTCCATGGATTGAAGAGGACTTGGCTCTGTTAGCGGATGGTGCAGCAAGGGGGCTCGACACTCTCATCCTTCCGAAGGCGGCAAACAGCCATGACTTAATTTGGCTCGATAGCGAACTCGCGAAGATCGAGAAGGCCTGCGGACTGCTTCACGGTGTAATTAAAGTGGATGCTCAAATTGAAAGCGCCCAAGGAGTCATAAATGCTGAAGCAATTGCACTCTCTCCGCGTGTTGTCTCTTTAGCGTTCGGTCCTGCCGACTATATGGCTGATCTTGGAATGCCTTCACAAATAGTCGAGAGCCGACCGGAAGGTTATGACCTTGCTGATGCGTTCCACTATCCAATGATGAAAATATTGGTCGCTGCGCGCGCTGCCGGTATTGCTGCGATCGATGGGCCGACACTCGAGGTACATGATCTAGATAAGTTTAGAACGAGTGCAAGGCGTGCCTGGGCTCTTGGATTTGATGGCAAATGGATTTTGCACCCTTCCCAAATCGAACTCTGCCACGAGGTCTTTTCGCCCTCTCAGGAGCAATTCGATTCTGCAATGTCTCTTCTTGAGGCCTATGAGTACTACACCTCGAGCGAAGGTGGTGCAAGAGGGGCAGTGATTTACAATGGTGCGATGATCGATGAAGCCTCAAGAAAGATGGCCTTAACCATTGCCGCTCGTGGGCAATCCGCTGGAATGCAGCAGGGAAAGCATTTCGTGAAGGGTTAGCCTCTTTTACTCACTAAAACAGACTTTTTTAGAGCAAGAAATTCATCGACGAATGAGGTAATCGCCCCTGTCGCGTCATTGAAGATTCGCTCACCCTTGAGCGCATTGGCAAGAGTTGGATCTCCCATAACCCCTTGTTTGCTATCTCGTCGGAAATCCAGGGGAATTCCAACAGGACCACCGGCGCGGAAATCAATGCAGGACCAATTGGTGAGCTCCTGCGGCATCTCCTTCTCCGCAAGATTCATGTGAACCAACTCTGGACGAAGGTGGAGCATGAGTGAAGTCTCCATCTCACAACCGTGACCCATTCCGCCAATAGGTGACTCTCCGATTTCAACGAGTGTCTCTTTGATCATTGTCCAGTACGAGAGCGCTGGAACAGAGATACCTAAATCGTGACTGATTCGCGAGACTGTTGCAGTCAGAATTCCAGCATTTCCACCATGTCCATTTACCAGTAGGAATCTGTAAAAACCATGTGGCAAGAGTGAAGTGATGACCTCCACCACGATGTTGCTCATTGTCTCATTCCTAAGCGAGATTGTTCCGGGAAATCCCAAGTGGTGGGGCGAAGTGCCCCACCAAATTGGTGGAGCGACTAGGACAGAGTTCTCAGTATGTAAGAAATTATTTGCGACAGCTTCTGAAATTGCAGTCGCGTTGAAAATGTCAGTATCCAGCGGAAGGTGTGGTCCATGTTGCTCAATCGCACCCGTGGGAATCAAGATGAGAGTGCGGTCTCGATCCAAGTTATCTATATCTTGCCACGTGTTTTTCCAGAGATGAATTTGATTAATTGAACTCATGACTCAACGCCTATTCTATTGACCAGGTTTCTTGCAAATGTTAGCGTACAACCTCGATGTATATGATCCAATGTGTTGAAATGCGATGCATTAACGTTGCCAATGGAGTGTGTAAATAAAATGACCATGATTCTTCGTACTAATGGAAATCGTCCGTGGGCTCCGATTGTCGGGTACTCACGAGCTGTACGAATGGGAAATCTGATTGAGGTAAGTGGGACTTCTTCGACGACCAGTGATGGACGCGTCATGCACCCAAATGACGCCTACGGTCAAATGCGATACATACTCAATGAGATTGAAGGCTCGATAAAGGAACTTGGTGCAACGTTTGAAAATACGATCAGAACTCGCGTTTTTATGACAAGCATCGATGACTGGCCCGCGGTTGCTAAGGCACATGGTGAGAAATTTGCGTCTATCCTTCCTGCTTGTTCGTTCATCGAGGTGAGCCGCCTGATGCTTCCTGAATTATGTGTCGAGGTTGAAGCGACTTTGTGGGTGTCAGAATGAGCACTGCGAATGGTGGGCATACTTGTGTAATAATTACGGGTGGCGGAAGCGGTATCGGCGTAGCCACGGCCCGCCGTCTACTCGAAGACTGGCCGGAGGTGAAGATCGTCTCGGCAGATCTTCGCATCGGTGAGATCGAGAAAGTGCAAGAGGAGTATGGCAAGGACCGTGTTCTATTCGTTGAGGCCAACGTTTCATCACATCAGAGCGCTACCGAATTGGTCGCGAAGACTGTGGAGTGGGCGGGTGGGATCTCAGGTCTCGTTAATTGTGCGGGAAATAGCACCAATGTCTCCAGTTTGGAGATGACTCCAGAACAGTGGCGAGAAGTCATGGATGTCCACATTGATGGTCATTTCTACATGAATCAGGCAGTGGCGAGAGAAATGGTGAAGAGCGGAAAAGGTGGAGCAATAGTCAACTTCTCATCCGTGGCACATCTCTTTGGATGGCCCCGACGTCTTCCCTATGCGGTGTCCAAGGCCGGCATTGATGCTCTCACTCGGACCCTTGCAGTCGAATGGGCAGAATTTGGAATCAGGGTCAATGCTATAGCTCCCGGATATATCAATACGCCGCTCGTAGTGAATGCAACTGCAAATGGCTATTTGGATCCAACTATTGTTGGAATGCACGCCATGGGTCGATTTGGCGAACCAAACGAAATTGCCACTGGTGTGAAATTCTTGCTTTCTGATGATGCAAGTTTCATCACCGGCGACGTTCTAAGTATCGACGGCGGTTTCTCAGCCAAGAAAATCCCTTGGAAGAAATGACCGCTCCTAAAATTCGAAGGATTCAAGGTCGCCGAATCACGCTGACCTTGCCCCAGCCAGTTGAATTGGGTAGTTATGTAATCCGCGCCCGTGGTTTCTGCGTTGCGACCGTCGAACTTGAAGATGGCACCGTAGGCACTTCGTTTGCACTCGATCGGGGCGCACCAGTATCTGAAGCTATCAATACCCTTATTGCGACACCGTATCGGGAACTCTTTGCGGGAGATCCCGTGAAGACTTGGGATCAACTTCTCCGTCAGGCTAGTCCTGCGCTTTCTGCCGGCGCGGCATTACGAGGATTTTCTCTAGTGGATCTGGCAGCCCATGATGCAATTGCACGACATGAAGAGCAGAGCGTTGTTGCACGCTATGGTGGCGAGAGAAAGAAGTTTGACCAATGGGCCGTCATCGGGTACCCGCCATCGCGTGGACCAGAGGAAATCGAATGGGAAGTGAAGGCCGCTGTCGATGCGGGGGCAGTCGGTGTAAAACTTCCTGTTGGCATGTCACCTGAATTGACACGAGAACGACTGATCGCAGCCCTCGACACCAAACTCTGTCCGGTTTCGACAGACCTTGCGTGGTCTTGTAGAACACCTGAGGATGCAATGAAAATCGTGGGGGGCTTGGATCTCGCCTGGGTTGAGGATCCTTTCGTGCCCGGCAGTCTTGATGAACTTCGAGGCTTACGGTCTCTGCTCTCAGTTCCGCTTGCAAGCGGTGATGACGAGGGCCATCTTTACCATCCACAAGCATTTATCGAGACTGGCGCGGTGGACATGCTTCGAATGGACGCGACCTGCCAGGGTGGACTATCGCGGATGCTTTTGCTTAATGAATACATGGCAAAGTCGGGTTTATCGATCTCATGGCACGTCTATGACGCGTGGCATTCGCAGATCGCATCCCTGATTGAGAGTCCGACCTTCTCGATTGAATATTCAGCTCCCGGTGCCAGTGTGGATCCACTGGCTGAAATGATTTTTTCACGTAAAAACGAGACCGTTGAGAATGACAAATTTGGATGGCAATTCACTATGCCTGACTTACCAGATGAGTCAATGGCACTCAGTGGCGGCGCGAAATGGATTCCTCTTCCGCAAAACTAGAAACTCAATAAAGGAGAAAAGGTGACATCAAGTAATCCAGTTGTGCTGGTAACCGGGGGAGCGCGCGGGATCGGCTTTGCATGCTGCCAGAGTTTCTACAACGCAGGTTTTGACATTGCCGTAACGGACATGGATGCCGATGTCGCACAGGCGTCGGCACTCGAACTCGATTCTACGGGTAAACGTACTTTCGCGGTTGAGTTGAATGTTGCCAAGACTGAATCTGTCAATGGAGCATTTGCCAAGGTGGGAGAACATTTCGGTCGCATTGACGTTCTCGTCAACAACGCAGGCAATTTTCGTCAGGCCCCTTCTGCGACTTACACCGATGAGGATTGGGAGTATGTGACCGGCGTTCATCTTGATGGTGCATTTCGCTGTTCACGGGCGGCCTATCCATTTCTAAAGGAATCACCGCAGGGCGCAATTGTTTCAATCTCATCCATCATGGCGCGTATCGGACTGCCCAAGCGACTGTCATACGCCGTATCGAAGGCAGGAATTGAAGCACTTACACGAGTACTTGCTGTGGAATGGGCGCTGGATGGCATCCGCGTCAATGCTGTTGCGCCAGGATTCACACACACGCGAAGCCACGATGAACTCCTAGGCAAGGGTCTCACCACTAACGAGAAGTTGTTGGATGCTATTCCTATCAAGCGACTTGCTGATCCAATGGAAATCAGCAATGTGGTCCACTTCCTTGCTTCTCCCACCGCCTCTTACATCACCGGTCAGACGCTCATTGTTGATGGTGGCGCATCAATAGATATTCGGATCTAGCCCTTCAGAGCGGCGAGTGCCCGAACGCAAGCATCAACGGCGCGCGATTCGGAGTCAGGATTCCAGAGGACGGGTTGGCAATATCCAGGCGGCATGAGGTCTGGAAGGGCGTACCTGCTATCGATTTTCCATCCACCTTCAGGGTAATCCTGCGCGCGAGGTAGATACATGATTAATCCATTGGTGTACCCAAGCACGAAGGTATGCGCAAACGGAGATTTTGACTGTACCTCCAATCCAGTTTCAAAAAATGTTTCAGTATTCATCCCAACGATCGCAATATCGCCAATGCGAAATGCTTGGACCTTAAATTCCCGAGTTGGATTTCCATCCTTGACTGCCTCCACGAGTGACTGCGCCCATGCTAGATACTTCTTTGCCGCTCTGACTTCCCATGCCAGCATATCGCGCGAGAGCCGATCATCAATCTCTTTAGTCCACTTCGCGACAAGTTCTTCGGCATATTCCATTGTGGGAAGCGGGCTAAAAGTGAAATGGACAATCTCCTCTGTACTTGCAAGTTCTACCGTCGGATGGTCCGTTCTGTCGTGCCACGGTTTGAAAAGTATGTTGGAAATATTGTTGAGTTCTACTCGTTCGTCCTGATATTTGTTGGTGCGTATGCCTAGAGCCACTCGCAGTGCCTCAGCACCAAGAGCTGATCCAACTCGGAAGTTGGTGTCGGAGCAGTCTTCTTCATACCCAATACCCACTTGAGGATTTAGATTGCCGCCGCAACCTTGCATAAAGAGAACTACTCCGCCAATTGTATCTTCGACAATTTTTCGTGCAGGTCCTGGAAAATCGGCCGAGAGCGTTGTCGCACGCGCTCCGACGACAACTGGATGGCATGAGTATCTAAAGAGTGTGGCGATTGCATTTCCGTCGAGATCGTCAACGCGGATCACGCCGACACTTCTGTCTGTTGGATGCTCGGGAACTTCGCCCAATATGTCCTGGTTGCCGTTCCATTCTCGCCGATAGATATTGATATCACTCTCACCCCATGCTGCCTCTATACGAGCGGGCATGACGGAGTTCATAGCATTAACTGCACACTCAACAGTCCGCCCGGTCATGTAGGTGGTGTATTCCTCCATGAGTCTCATCTGTCCGGGAGTGTCAGAACTTCGTTGCCAATCCAGAGAGGATGGCGAACTATGGTTGTGGCTGATGTTGATCATGACATTGGAAATAGGAAGGTTAATTGCTTCCGCTACTACCGTTCTAAGAGCTAAACCCTCTGCGTTGCTCATCATGCCTAAATCGCATGTCAGTAGGGTCAAGGTGGTACCGCCCGATTTGAGTACGAGCGCACTCATGTAGATATCACTTTCAATCGACTCAATAGGTCCACCAAAAAGACGTAAGCCACCCTTACTAACCCCCATCTTCGGGTTGATAGTGAGGGTGGCTGCCCCAGCCACTAGTCCAGTGGCAGACACCTATGCAGTTCGTTTCTTTCGAGCGGCCGCACCGAGTACCCCCGGTATTGAGGCTAATAGTTGTGGATTGTTGAAGATGGTTTCGGTATCTCCAGATTCAACAAAGACGCCGTCTTTCATTACATAAACGCGATTTGTGAGATATCGGATAACTCCAAGATCGTGAGAAACAAGGACGATTGCGAGGCCTTGATTGAGCAACCCGCGGAAAAGGTTGAGTAACTGCGCTTGGGCACTCTGATCAATTGCTGAAGTTGGCTCGTCCGCAAGAAGAACCGATGGGTTTGCAGAGAGCGCACGAGCGACGCTCACTCTCTGCCGTTGACCACCAGATAACTGCCGAGGTTTCTTCAATGCATCGAGCTGAGCGATCCCCATTCTTTTGAGTAGCTCTAGAGCTTTTGTCTCCGCTTCTTTCTTGTCGCATTTGTTATGAATGCGAACGGCTTCAGCGACAGCACTAAGTGCCGTCATTTGCGGATTGAGACTTGCATATGGGTCCTGGAAAACCATTTGAACTTGGCGCCGCGCTTCACCGATGTAGGACTTGTTCCCCATATAGACCGGTTGCCCGTTAAAGAAGACCTGCCCTGAAGTAGGTGGCTGAAGACCAGCGAGAACGCGGGCAAGTGTCGATTTACCGCTTCCTGACTCGCCAACGATGCCAAGGGGTTCGCCGGCGGCGAGTGTGAGCGATACATTTTTCACAGCCTCTACTTTGTGAGCACCGGAGCCAAAGGTGACACTCACGTCTCTTGCTTCAATAATGTTCTCACTCATCGTGGGCCCTCCAATAATTCTGTGTGCAAGCAAGCACTCTGGTGTGATCCACGTTCTCCGAGGAGGGGAGGATGACTCACCCCGTCTGAACAATCACTCTGTCTAAAAATGCACCTCTCTGCAAAGCGGCATCCAGTGGGCCACTCACCAACTGAAGGAGCATTCCCAAGAATGGTGACCAACTCACTCCCAGGCTCAGCGATATCAATACGGGATTGAGTAAGTGCGATTGTGTAAGGGTGACGAGGTATGACGTGTTCGGCTATCGAACCAACGTCGACGGTTGCACCCGCATGCATCACAGCCACACGGTCACAAACGTCGTCAATCAATGCAAGATCATGTGAGATCAGAATGATTGAAGTGCCGAATTCCCGGCGAATTTCTTTGAGAAGCTCCATAATTTGTGACTGAACGGTCACATCTAGTCCGGTGGTTGGTTCGTCAGCAATAAGGAGTTTCGGCTCGCTGGCAAGTGCGCAAGCGATCATGACGCGCTGTCTCATACCTCCAGAGAGTTGATTGGGGTACTGCTTAAGCACGGTGTCGATTCGACGGATCTTCACTAGATCAAGCAGACGCGTGGACTGTTCCGCAATCGAACCTTTGCCATCACTTTTTTGGAGTGCTTCGGCCAATTGCGCTTGAATCGTTAAGACCGGGTTGGGGCCGGCAAGGGCGCTTTGAGGAACGTATCCAATTGACTTGCCGCGCAATTTCTTCCATTGTGATTCGCTCGCGTGAGCGAGGTCTTGACCTTCAAATAGCACCTGTCCACCGAGTACTTTTGCCCCGCGACGCTCGAGAGTTCCGATCATGCTTCGGCAGACCATTGTTTTGCCAGAGCCCGATTCGCCGACAATCCCGAGCATTTCGCCGTACCCAATGTCGAAATTTGCATTATCAACAATGATAAGTGTCTCTCGACGGGGATGGGGAATGCCGATTTTGAGATCGATGATTTCAAGAAGCTTCTTCTCATTCATTTTGTATTTGTCTCCCGTAATCTGCGTTGCATTCCTTCAGCGACAAATGCGATGGCAACGCCGGCCCAACAGAGTGCAAGTCCTGGGAAGATCGTCGGCCACCAGGCTAGAGCAAGAATTTGCGTTCCGTCGTGAATCATGGCACCCCACTCTGCCTGTGGGGGAGGTGTACCCATTCCTAGGAATGAGAGTGCAGCGACAGCAATAATCACGATAATAAAATCGCTGAGAGCATAGGCACGCGTCTCAGAAGAGACGTTCGGAATAATGTGCTTGAAAAGAATTCGAACCTTTGAAAAACCAAGAATTCGAGCAGCTTCTACATAACCCTGTTGGTTTACTACTACGGCACGCGTACGCGCCACCCGAGCATATCTAGCCCAGTTGACGAGGGAGAGCGCCAAAATGATGCTCGGAATGCCAGGACCAATGAATGCAATCATTGCGATAACAAAGATGAGAAAAGGAAATGCATTGATTCCATCGATAATCGAGCCGACAACCGAATTGACCCTCTTATTACGTGAAATTCCAAGTAGTGTTCCAACTATTGTTCCAACCACGAGTGGGATACTGACGCCGATGATTGCGGTACCCAGATCAATGAAGACCGCGTCAAAAACGCGAGTAAAGACATCTCGACCCAAGAGGTCTGTGCCGAACCAGTGCGCCCCACTTGGGGCCGCGATAGGAGTTCCTCCAGGGGAGTTCGGGTCGTATTTACTTAGCCAGGGAATGATGGCTCCTCCCAGAATAAGCGCAAAGATCATAGAGAACCCCGTGTACAGGCCAAAGGATCCTTCACGCATTCTCTTTCGAGGTTTTGCATTCACAATTGTCATGACAATGTCACCCGTCGATCCAGTAGATAGCCCAGAAGATCTCCAATAAAGCTAAAGAAGACAACTATGAGTCCGAAGACCATCACGATTCCCTGGACTACCGGATAATCACGAGAATCTACTGCGGTAATCAATTCACGTCCGATTCCAGGTAGGGAAAAGATTGTTTCCATGATGACAGTTCCGCCGATCATTACACCGATCATGTAACTGAGTAGAACAACTGTTGGAGCAAGCGATGGCCGCAACAAGTAGGACCAGTAGAAACGGATTTTCTTAACCCCACGGATAACGCCCGTCTCGACAAACTCCTCATCGAGCGTATCCATTAGTGAGCTATGGAGCACTCGCGAAAGAACAGGTACGAGAGAGCCGCAGTTGACAAGAGCTGGCAGCCAGATGTACTTGAGATTTCCCGGGAAACCTGGCTCGTAACCCGCCGCCGGGGCCCAATGCAGCTTTATTCCAAAGGCGTAAAGGCCGACAACAGCCAAGAAAAAACCTGGGAGGGCAAGGGAGACAGAGGTAAATGCCCGGAATAGGTATGTGGTTAGTTGGTTCTTGCTCTGAGCTATGAAGAGTGCAATCGGGATGGCTAAGAGGATTCCGAGAAATATGGAAAGAGCAATAATCTGCAGTGTTACAGGCAGATGCGTCGTAACGACACTCGTCACGGTTCGATTCGAAAAGTATGAATAGCCCAAATCGCCCTTGAAGATATTTACGAAATAGTGGAAAAATTGGGAAAAAACACTCTGGTCGAGACCCAATTTATGGCGCATTTCCGCCACAGAGGCTTCTGTTGCCTCGGACCCCAAGGCAATTCTTACAGGATCACCAGGGCTAAGACGGATCATCAGGAATGCAATCACCATCACCCAGAAGCCCACACTTAGCGAGCGAAGAAAGCGACCGTAGAACATTCTCCGTAGTGCAGCACGATTTCGGTCTGTTGTGTCAACCTCGACTATTGCCGAGGGACCGCTCACCTCTGCCATTAGCTCCTCCTTGAAACTTTCGGTTTCGGGATATAAGTAGACGTTAAATCAAATACGAAAAATTAGTGTAGCAACGTTTCATTGCGTAAATTGCTATAGAGACTGAGTACTTACATTTCTTTCATTAGTTTATTTCGAACCAGAAGTGTTGCGGTGAAAGAGGTGGGGTAAAATTACCCCACCTCTTTCACTTTCAAACTTTAACTACTAGCGCAGCGGTGGAGTCTGCTGTACGTAGTAGGTGTCATTGCCCTTAACATTTTGGAAAATGTTGGCAGGAAGGCGAGTAACTCCGTAAACAGAGCGCACGCCAAGTGGGATGTGTGCAGATTCGTTCCAGATTGCTGTCTCGACTTGCGCAATCATGGCCTTCTTTTTTGACGCTGCCGCTGCATCAATTGCATTAAGCAGTGCGTCGTTAGAAGTTGAACCTGACCAGACTGTCCACGCGCCGGTTACACCATAGTAAGTGCGGAGAATCAGCGTAGGGATTTGGCCGGTTGCGCCAGAGAACTGAACATCAAAGGCGCCAGACGATTGGTTGGCAGAACCAACTGCATCTGTCTGTGGAATAACGGTGGCGTTGACACCGATCTTCTTCCAGTCAGCGGCGATAAGGCTTGCGGCATCTCCCCAACCAGGTCGGTTGAAGACTGTGAGGGTGATGTCAAAGCCTTTGGAGTATCCAGCCTCGGCAAGCAACGCCTTAGCCTTCGTTAAATCTTGGGCAACTCCGCCTGGCTTTGCACAAGTAGCGAGTGGGCTTGATGCCCATGTAATAGAACACGATGGCTTCACATCTCCGAAGAATGCAACGTCTGCCATCTGCTTGCGATCAATCGCATAGGAAAGGGCTTGACGAACCTTGGCATCACGCCATGGCTTACCGGCGGTCATTGAACGAAGGTTAAAGTCAAGTGTGAAGGTTCCTTGGAGTTGAACAGGAATTCCACGGAATGTCTTCTTGTTAGAGAGTTGTGCCCGTGCCACTGCTGCTGGCAAGTCGAAGGCGTAATCAATCGTACCTTGGCTTAATGCAACTACACGTGTGGCCGGATCAGGTACCGCTAAGAAGCGAATCTGATCAACTGCTGGCTTGGCCCAGTACTGAGGATTGGTTTCAACGAGGAATTCATCCTGTCCAGGCGTCCAAGATTTGATCTTGTATGGACCGGCACTGAGCGGGTTATCCCAATATTTCGCGTTTCCTTCAGCTTTGCTTCTTGGATTCAGGAAGAAGTAGATGCTTGATAGTGCGTATGGAAGTTCGTCAAAGCGAACCTTGAGTTTGATAACAAGCGTCAAGTTATCGGTAGCCGTCATACTCTTGACGGCTGTGAAGACTGGAGGGGGAGCGGTTTTGAGAAGATCCCACATGAAGACGGCATCGTCAGCTGTAACAGGAGTGACGCCATCCGAGTATTTTTGGCCCGCCTTCAACTTGAGAGTCCAAGTCAGACCATCAACAGAGGTTTGCCGCGACGCAACCAAGTCGAAGACTGGTCGACCAGATGCATTGATTCGGTATAGCGCACCCTGGACTAAGAATTTTGTGATGTAGTTCTGGTTAGTTGTGCGAACACTTGAAGTTGGATCAAGCGTTACAACTTTATTGACGAGGGCCACAGTGATCAAGTCACAGTGCGCACTTATCGAGGGTGAATTCAATTTGCAGTTCGCCCCAGTTGCAGCATTTGCCGTCGGAACTCCTACAAGAAGAGTTCCTGCAAGCGATACCACCGCGAGCTGGGTAA
>JBAZYI010000005.1:0-43119 GCA_041659345.1 Candidatus Nanopelagicaceae bacterium
TCCTCGTTCTGGAAAATCCTCGTCGGATTGCGGGAATTTTGAGCGCTTGGTTCTACCGCGAACCAATGCGCGAAATGTTCTGTGTGGGCATTACCGGAACAAATGGCAAAACCACGACCACCACTCTGCTTCATCAAATTTGGCAGGGCGCAGGTCACGACGCAGGTTTGATTGGAACTGTGGAGACAAAAATTGGCACTGAAGTCGTTAAGAGCACGAGGACAACACCTGAAAGCCCCGAAATTCAAGCGCTCATTTCGATTATGCACGAAAGGCACATTCGCCGTCTTGCGATGGAAGTCTCGAGCCACGCGTTGGTTCTTGAGCGAATTCGTGGATCGCATTTCTCGGCAGTTGCATTCTCTAATTTGTCCCAGGACCATCTGGACTTTCATCAATCGATGGAAGATTATTTTCAAGCGAAAGCCTCGCTTTTCACCTTCGAATATTCCGATCTTGCCGTAATCAACATTGATGATCCCTATGGCGCACGTTTGGCGAATGATTGCGAGATTCAAGTTGTTCGCGTCTCGCGCAACGATGTGAGCGCTGATTGGCATTATGTATCTGCTAACCAGCAACAATACGGTTTTGATGTTGTGATTCGCGGAATTGGCGGCGTGCTTGTTGAAGGAGTTCTTCCTTTGCACGGAGAATTCAATTTAGATAATGCACTCATGGCAGTAGCTCTTGCTTTTCAAAGTGGGGTCGATCCGGTTGAGATATCGACACTTTTGTCGAGGCTTACTGGCGCTAGAGGTAGACTTGAAGTCGTGAGCGTGGGACAGCCGTTTACCGCTTTTGTCGATTATGCGCATTCTCCCGATTCAGTAGAACGCGTCCTCCAGACGTGTAAAGCAATGACGTCAGGAAGAGTAATCGCCGTGCTGGGTTGCGGTGGCGACCGTGATAAGAGCAAGAGGTCCATCATGGGGCGAGCGCTTTTGAATGGAAGTGACATTGCCGTTTTTACTAGTGATAACCCGCGGTCGGAAGATCCTGATGAAATTCTTATGGATATGACTAGCAATTTGATCATTGGTGATCCGAGTCAAATTATTACTGATCGCCAAAAGGCAATTGAGTACGCAGTTTCCGTTGCCCGGCCCGATGATCTCGTCATCGTGCTTGGAAAGGGTCACGAAAATGGACAAGAAATAGCGGGAAAAGTCTTTGCCTTCGACGACAAATTAGTTTTGGCCTCGTCAATTGGGAAACGGCCATGATCGAGTTGACTGCTGGTGAAATTTCAAAGATCGTTGGCGGAGAGCTTTTTGGTCCGAGTAATCTTCCCGTGACTCACGTACCTTCGTTCGATTCAAGGACTGTCGAGCCTGGGTCCATCTTTCTTGCCCTCAAAGGCGAAAATGTTGACGGTCACGACTTTGCGCACCAAGCAATCGAGAATGGCGCGGCACTTGTCTTCTCCACTAGGAAATTGGATATTGCATGCATTGTCGTGGACGATGTGTTAGTCGCCCTGGGGGCTCTTGCTCACTTTGTTCGACAAAAACTCAACTCCATGACAGTTATAGGCGTCACGGGTTCCCACGGCAAAACGACAACTAAAGACTTGCTCGCCTGGGTGCTGAGCCTCCATGGTGAAACTGTGGCTTCGTCAGGAAGCTTTAACAATGAATTAGGCGTTCCGATCACGCTTCTGCGTTGCACTGAAAGCACACGATACTGTGTCGTTGAGATGGGCGCCCGCCATGTTGGTGATATCAAAAACCTCTGTCAGATTGCAGAGCCTGACATCGGTGTCGTTCTTGAAGTTGGAAGTGCGCATTCAGGTGAATTCGGCTCAAGAGAGGCCATTGCACTAGCGAAGTCGGAAATTATCCTTAACCTTCGTGAAGGTGGCACGGCAATACTTGGCCGATATGACGAACTCACGCCAAGAATGGCAGATGGTTTAAATTTGATGGTTCTAACTTTTGGTCAAACCCATGAAGCACAGGTACGCGCTACTGACATTGATATTCGAGAGGGAAGGGCACATTTTGATCTTGTGACCCCTGATGGGCGAGCAGCAGTCGCACTTCGACTTGTGGGCGCACACCAAATTCCCAACGCACTTGCCGCCGCGAGTGTTTGCACAGCACTGCACATCCCACTGGACGTAATTGCTGGTGGCCTATCTACCGCGGAAATGCGAAGCAAGTGGCGGATGGAGTTGCATGAGTTGAGTGATTTGCTCCTTATTAACGACGCATACAATGCAAATCCGGAATCTACAGCAGCCGCTCTTCGAACCCTCTCATTTTTTGCCCAGGAACGTGGTGGTCAATCGTGGGCTTTCCTGGGGAAGATGCACGAGCTCGGAGCGTCCTCCACGAGAGACCACGCGGAGATTGGCGCCTTAGCGCAATCCTTGGGAATTGATCATCTAGTGTGCGTGAATGAACCTGATTATGGACGCGATCTTCCAATTGACGGAGCGGAGATGGTAGTTCATTATTCCAAAAATAAGGTTGACGCACTCTCCATTGCGGATCATTTTTCGCCTGGCGATGTTGTTTTAGTGAAGGCTTCACGTGCAGAACGAATGGAAGAATTGGCTGAGGACTTGATGAAACGCTGGGAACAACGACGGGCAACTGAGAGTAATAAGGTGAGTGAGAAAGAGTGAGAGAAATCCTAATTGCAGGTGCAATCGCGCTCTTTATGAGCCTCTTTGGCACACCAGTCCTGATACGAGCACTGGCAAAGAAAGGCTATGGGCAAATCATTAGAGATGATGGGCCAACTAGCCATCACACTAAACGAGGCACACCCACTATGGGTGGAATTATCATTATCTTCGCATCACTCGTGGGCTATTTTTTGAGTCATATTGTGACCCGGGTAAATGTGAGTATTTCTGCCCTCTTGGTCATTGGCCTCATTATTTCTCTTGGGACCCTCGGGTTCATGGATGACTGGTTAAAGGTTTCGCGGCAGAAATCACTCGGCCTTACTGGTAGGCAGAAGATTTTAGGCCAGACTATTTTCGCAGCAATATTCGGCGCACTTGGGATTCATTTTGCCGACAAAGATGGATTTACTCCAGTTTCGCTATATCTTTCAACTGTTCGAGATACCTCTATCAAGTTAGGTGCTGTTCTTGTTGTTATTTGGATTGTCATAATGGTTACATCGACAAGTAATGGAGTGAATCTCACCGATGGCCTCGATGGCTTGGCAACTGGAGCCTCCGTCATGACTTTTCTTTCATTCCTTTTAATAGGAGTGTGGGAGTTTGGTGAGGGATGTGCAGTAACTCCGGGACTTAATTGCTATCAAGTCCGCGATCCGCTTGATTTGGCCGTGCTCTCTGCTTCACTTGCGGGAGCCTGCACGGGTTTTCTCTGGTGGAACGCATCGCCGGCCAAAATATTTATGGGGGATACTGGATCACTTGCCCTGGGTGGCGCTCTTGCTGGACTTGCAGCTACATTGCGTACCCAATTGCTTCTCATTCCGCTTGGTGGACTTTTCGTCATCATTACAACATCCGTAATCATTCAGAGACTCTATTTCAAAGTCTCTGGCGGCAAACGGGTATTTAAAATGGCACCTCTTCAGCACCACTTTGAATTGAGTGGCTGGGGTGAAGTAACCATTGTTCTTCGGTTCTGGATTATTGCCGGACTCTGCGTGGCTTTTGGGCTTGGACTCTTCTATGCGCAATGGGTAGTGAAATAGATATGAAAAAGGCCGATATAGCCCATGCAAAGGTGCTAGTAATCGGAGCAGGCGTAACGGGCAGTTCGGTTGCACAAATCCTTCGAAGCCTCGGTTCAGAGATTCATATTTTCGATGACAATCAGAAAGTTAATGCTGACGAGAGGTTCATTTCGTTAGAAAGCGCCCTCGTGGAGGATTGGAGTTTCGCCGTGGTCTCTCCAGGCTGGCGTCAGGATCATCCACTGACCGCCCACCTGATAAAGCAAGGCACAAAGGTGCTGAGTGAGGTAGATCTAGCATGGCTTCTTCGTTCTGAACTATTGCCCCTGCAGACCTGGCTCGCGGTCACTGGCACGAATGGCAAGACCACGACTGTCGAATTGGCAACGGCAATGTTGTTGGCGGGGGGACTCAAAGCCAAGGCATGTGGAAATGTTGGAGAGACCGTCATTGAAGCAGTTATAAATGCAGACCGGATGGATTACCTAGTCTTAGAACTCTCTTCATTTCAGTTGCAGTGGAGCGGGTTGCCAGAATTCAAATCCGTTGCCATTTTAAATATTGCAGATGATCACGTCGATTGGCATGGCAGTTTTGAAAATTACGTGGCTGCGAAAATGAGGATACTTGACAGAGCTGATTTAGCAATTCTCAATGGCGATGATTCGAGAACAGTAGAAGAAGTCGAAAAATGGAAAGGACGCAAGGTTTTTTTCTCGTTGAATTCGCCTAAACCGGGGGAGTTGGGTCTAGTGGATGATCTGCTGGTTGATCGAGCATTTGTATTGGATTCAAATGAAGCAGAGTTGATTGCCCAATTAGATGAGGTCCATCCGCGCGCACCGCACAGCATCTCTAATACGCTGGCGGCTGCCGGGTTAGCTCGAAGTGTCGGAGTCTCACATCAGATGATTCGACAAGCAGTGCAAAATTTCATTCCCGGACGTCACCGAATTGAAACCGTAATGGAATCAGAGGGCATTACTTGGGTAAATGATTCGAAGGCAACGAATCCACACTCCGCAAGCGCTTCGCTGGCTTCGTACCCCTCCATCGTGTGGATTGCGGGCGGTCTTGCAAAAGGAGCGTCAATGACCGATTTAGTTAGGCGCTCCAGGGGGCATATAAAGGCCGCCATTCTAATTGGGCAGGATCGTGAATTGATTGCGACCGCATTGTCGGAGGAATCGCCAGAGATCCCTTATCTCAGAGCGGACGAGGATCCGACTGGGGCGCAGAATCTTATGGAACGGGTCGTGCTTGAGGCTAAGAAAATTGCCAAAGCCGGAGATGTCGTGCTTCTCGCTCCAGCTTGCGCGTCCATGGACCAATTTATCTCCTATGCGGATCGCGGCGATCAATTTACAGCAGCGGTCCAGAAATTGGTGGGTCCAATATGAGATCCAAAGGTTTCCTTTTCCAACCGACGAGTTCGTACTACCTCCTATTGGTGAGTACCGCTGCTTTGACAGGTTTGGGACTGGTTATGGTTCTCTCGGCTTCATCGATCCATTCGCTAGAGACGAGCGGATCTTCATTTTCCATATTCTTTCGACAGCTCATTTTTCTTATTATTGCTATTCCGATCGGCTTACTTTCTTCGCGCTTGCCGATACGAACATGGAAAGTGATCGCGCGTTTTTCCTTCCTGGGATCGGTACTTATGCTCCTGCTACTCCAGATTCCTGGAATGGGAAATTCCGTCAATGGAAACCGAAACTGGATTGCATTCGGTCCAGTTGTCTTTCAACCAAGTGAATTTGCTAAGTTCTTCATGATTCTCTGGGCCGGGTCAATGCTGGCGAAGCAGGAAGAGGCGAAAAAGTCGAAGTCAAATGTAATTGTGGTACTCGTCCCAACGTTCTTCGTCATAATGTTGCTGGTGATGATAGGAAATGATCTTGGCAATGCAGTAATTTTCGCCGCGATTCTAGTAGGCCTACTTTTTGTCTCGGGGATCCAACTACGACTCATTGGTGTCACAGGATTGCTGGGGCTTAGCATGGTTGCTGCCTTGATTATCACTGTGCCAAATCGAATGCGCCGATTTCTGGTGGTTCTTCACCCTTTCTCTCCGGAGTACTACAAACTCTCGGGCTGGCAGCCTGCTCACAGCCTCATGGGTCTGGCTAGTGGCGGTTTCTTCGGAGTGGGCCTTGGAGCAAGTCGCCAAAAGTGGGGGAATCTAGCCGAGGCGCACACAGATTTCATTTTCTCTGTTATCGGCGAAGAGTTGGGACTAGTAGGGACCCTGGTTGTACTCGCGTTGTTTGCGACATTGATATTGGCGATTTTTCGGATAGCAATTCGCGCTAAGGATCCCTTGGTCCGATTCACGAGCGCAGGGATTGGTTGCTGGATCGCAGTCCAAGTTGTGCTAAATATCGGTTCGGCGACGAGCATCCTTCCCGTAGTTGGAGTCACGCTTCCGCTTCTTTCTTACGGTGGATCTTCACTTGTCGCGACATATTTGGCCCTTGGATTTGTCATCGGAGCAGCATTGCGAGACCCCTACCTCTCTCCAAAGTTGGCGCGGCGAAGGGTACGCGAGTAATGGAAGCTGACAAACCACGGAAAATCATTTTGGCTGGAGGCGGGACTGCCGGACATGTAGAGCCTGCTCTTGCCATTGCGCGCGCCTGGCGTTCAAAGCACGTAAATGACTCCTTGCTCTTTCTCGGAACTGACTCGGGTTTGGAGAATTACTTAGTACCCGCGGCTGGGTTTTCAATTCACAATATTCCGAAGGTGGCTATGCCACGGTCATTCGGCGTTGATTTCATAAAATGGCCTTTCCTCCTCTGGCGTGCAGTTGGAGAAGCAGGCAAGGTCATCAAAGGCACTGACGTGGTAGTCGGTTTTGGTGGATATTTGTCTGCCTCCGCCTACATTGCTGCTCGACTTGCGGGAGTCCCAATCGTTATTCACGAGGCGAATGCGAAAGTCGGATGGGCCAATCGCCTCGGCTCCTTATTTACGAACTGCATCGCCATAGCCCATCCGGTTAAATCGGGTCGCTTTGCACACGCAAGCGTTACCGGACTTCCGTTGCGAGAAGACGTCAAGGCGGCAGTGCGAGAATCTGCTTCGGATTGGGAAAGTGCGCGTATTCATGCGAAGCGTGAATCTGGATGGGATGTGGATAGGCCGCTTATTCTCATTCTCGGCGGCTCTCAAGGTTCTGCATTTATCAATTCCGAAATTTCCCAAGCCCTCTCGCATTTGACTGAGAGTGGAATTCAAATTCTGCACTCAGTTGGAGCGAAGAATGAACTTCCGTTAGATTCCCAGAATTATAAGGCGGTTCCCTATATTCACGATATGGCCACTGCTTATTTGGCGGCGGACTTAATAATTGCTAGAAGTGGAGCGGTTACCTGTGCGGAGGTGGGAGCGCTTGGAAGAAGTGCACTTTTTATTCCTCTTCCGATTGGCAATGGCGAACAGGCTCGGAATGCAGATTTTTTGGTTCAAGCCAATCGGGCACGAGTAGTAGATCAAAAGATATTTTCCTCGTCCTGGCTCCTAGCACACGTGGATGAATTGCTTCTGGCTAGCGCACAATCGCCGTTCTCTGGTTTGAGTGACGATCTTGACTCTGAAGATAAGATTATGGCACTTATGGAGCGCGCAATCGATGGTCAATGTAAATGAAAATCCAATTGAAGGATCTTCAAGGCAAGCGAGTCCATTTCATCGGAGTTGGCGGCGCTGGCATGAGCGGACTGGCACGGATTATGGCGTCTGAGGATGTACACGTTACTGGATCAGATCTGAAAGAGTCATCTGTGCTCGTTGCACTTCGCGCGCTCGGTGTTCGAGCGTCTGAGGGGCATGATGGGAAAAACGTTGAAGGAGCGAACTTCGTAGTTTTCTCAAGCGCCATTTTATCCGATAACCCAGAGCTCATCCGTGCAAATGAATTGAAGATCCCGTGCTTGACTCGTGCCCAAGCGCTTGCAATTCTCATGTCGGAATCGAAGAGTATTGCCGTGGCAGGAACACACGGCAAAACAACGACTACTTCCATGTTAACTGTGGCAATCCAAGGATGCGGTGAGGATCCATCTTTTGCAATCGGAGGAATTTTAAAAGCGTCAGGTTCGAACGCGCATAAGGGGACGGGCCAATATTTTGTCGCCGAGGCTGATGAGTCTGATGGTTCTTTTGTTGAATATCACCCTTTTGGCGCAATCATCACAAATATTGAACATGACCACGTCGATTTCTTCGATACACCCGAGTCTGTTTTTGACGCTTTTGCTGATTTTGTAAAGACTATCTCACCGGACGGATTCCTCGTCTATTGTGCCGACGATGGTGGTGCATTATCTATCGGTAAGACTGTGACCCATTGCAAGACAATCACCTACGGAGCGAGTCAAGAGTCAGACTTACATATTGACCAGATTCAGCTCGCTCCTTCAACGTCGCGTGCTCGTGCGGTGTGGCAGGGCCGTTCAATTGGATATCTCGAACTGCAAACTCCGGGTCACCATAACCTCCTTAACGCTGCCGCGGCATTGACGGCTGGACTGGCGCTTGGGCTTCCGGCGGCGCAACTAATGGCTGGCTTAGCAACTTTTCATGGTACGGGCCGTAGATTTGAACTCAAAGGACAAGTTCATGGGATTCGCGTCGTAGATGATTACGGGCACCATCCCACTGAAATTCAAGTCACATTGGAGACAGCAAGACGATACGCCACGGACGGTCGCCTCCTAGTAATTTTTCAACCACATCGTTACTCGCGTACGAGGGCTTTTACTCCCCAGTTTGCTGAAGCTTTGGATCGTGCGGACCACGCGTGGATACTTGAAGTGTATGCATCAGGCGAAAAGCCGATTCCAGGCGTGAGCGGCTTATCAATTGCAAAGTCGATGAAGAGTGGAACATTCGAGCCCAATTTCATCTCTGCGATTTCTGCAGTGGTTGAAGAAGCGAAACCGGGAGATGTAATCCTTACTCTTGGGGCCGGAGACGTAAGTTCCCTTGGGCCACTCATTGTTGAAGCGTTATCGTTGAGATACCCCGAAAAGAAATGACTCGCAAGACTCAAAAGACGAAACGACGTTTTATCCTTGCGCTCACATTGTTACTCACCGTCACCTGCGCATATGCACTTGGCTGGACATCGCTCTTCACGGTTAAGCAGGTACGAGTAGTGGGAGCACCCACTCCATCCCAATCGATACTGATTAGAGAGAGCGTCGAAGTCGGAGAGAAGATGGCACGTCTCGAGACGAGAGCTATTTCTAATTCGCTTAAAAAATACACGTGGCTTGACCACGCTCAAATCAATCGAGATTGGCTCAAGGGTTCCGTAACGATTCACGTGTGGACGCGAACGCCAGTAGCGATATTCCGAACCCATTTGATTGATAGTAATGGAGTCCTTTTCGATCTACCCAATGACCAGATCTCTTTTTTGCCGCAAATTAGGGCTGCCACAATCGCATCTGCAAAGTTCGCACTTGAGTTGCTTCTGGAATTTCCATCAAATTTTCGGGCGAAGGTACTAAATGTTCGTATGCAGGGGAGTAATACTGCGATATTGACTGTCCGCACAACGCGCTTGAATTCATCTAGAAATGTAAATGTTATTTGGGGCGGCCTAACAGAGACAGAGTTGAAAATACGAGTGTTTAACGCCCTTTTATCTCTGCCGGAAAATGCGAAAGTGCAAACAGTGAATGTTTCTGCTCCGCATGCACCCATTGTTAGATAGTCTGGGTTAAATAGTTTGGGTTGAATTGTTTGGTAGACGAGCCTTCCGGGCTTTCTTGGTTGATTAGAATTAATTCACTCAGAACGTGTCGGTATTTGCACACTGCTCCTGAGCGCTCTACTTTCACCTTGTACATAAAGAGAACCATAATTCTCAACTTGAGGTTCATGGTTTATAAGGAGGGTACATCGTGGCTTCACCGCAGAACTATTTGGCCGTTATTAAAGTTGTTGGAATTGGCGGTGGGGGAGTCAACGCGATCAATCGCATGATCGATGTTGGACTTAAAGGTGTTGAATTTATCGCGATTAATACGGACGCTCAGCATTTATTGATGAGCGATGCTGATGTGAAACTTGATATTGGCAGAAAATCCACACGTGGTCTCGGTGCGGGGGCTTCTCCGGAACGAGGACGTGAAGCAGTCCTCGATCATGTTGACGATATTGAAGAAGCATTACGTGGTGCGGATATGGTTTTTGTAACTGCAGGTGAAGGTGGCGGAACGGGAACCGGTGGAGCGCCTATTGTTGCAAAAATTGCCCGTGACCTTGGAGCCCTAACGATCGGCGTAGTGACACGACCATTCTCTTTTGAAGGTCGCGTTAGATCGAAGCAGGCAGATGATGGAATTGAGGAACTTCGCGGAGAAGTTGATACATTAATTGTTATTCCAAACGATCGACTTCTTGCCATTTCCGATCGTTCGATTACTGCTGTAGAGGCTTTTAAGAGTGCAGATCAAGTGCTTCTCTCTGGCGTTCAGGGAATTACTGAAATTATTACGCAACCAGGTCTGATAAATCTTGATTTTGCTGATGTGAAGAGCATCATGACTGACGCAGGTTCAGCCCTGATGGGAATTGGTTCCGCACGCGGCGAGAACCGTGCGATTCGCGCCGCCGAGCTGGCGATATCCAGTCCACTGCTCGAGGCATCGATTGATGGGGCAATGGGAGTGCTGCTCTCGGTTGCTGGAGGGTCGGACCTGGGCCTATTTGAAATTAACGAGGCCTGTGAACTTGTGCAATCAGCTGCTCATCGAGACGCAAAGATTATTTTCGGGACAACGATCGATGACGCGCTGGGTGATGAGGTCCGAATTACCGTGATTGCCGCTGGGTTTGATGGGGGAGCCCCAAAGAAAGTCTCCATGCCGGTCATAGATGCCGCTTCCTTGAGCGGCAAAGCAGATCCGATCGAGAGCAACGATCCACTTGCTGTAGCCCTTGAGCTTGAGGATACGTTGAATTTACGGCAACGAGTGACTTTTGAACAGCTCATTGCAGAAGACGAGATCGACGTTCCTGATTTCATGAAGTAGTGGGTTTTGCTTTCCACTCTGTTCACCAATCGAAATGGTGGCGTTAGTTCGCCGCCATATGCGACGAACAATCTTGCCTTGCATGTTGGGGACGACGCAGTGGCCGTACGGGTAAACCGTGATTCACTAACATCTATTTTCGGCCCTATTGTGTATATGAATCAATCTCACGGTAATCAAGTTGCCGTGGTCGATGGAATTTCCAGTCATGAAGCAAACGCTGATGCGCTTATAACTCAAGAGCCGGACATTGCACTTGCCGTACTTGTTGCGGACTGCATTCCACTACTTCTTTGGGACGATCAACATAGTTGCGTTGCGGCGGTTCACGTTGGGCGGCGGGGGCTCGTTAATGGAGTCGCCTTGAGAACCATTGAAATTATGCGGCTCATGGGAGCCGAAGATATTCACGCACTTCTTGGCCCTTCCATTTGCGGCCGGTGCTACGAAGTGGGCCAGAAAATTCATGCCGAGGTCTCTGCCATTTATCCATTGGCTGATTCCAGAACACCTTCTGGTTCCGTCGCTCTAGATTTGCCACGCGCTCTCTTAAACCAACTCTCGGGCATGGGCGTCCTCGTAACTCCGTCCGCTATTTGCACGGTCGAGAATCCAGATTTCTATTCGTATCGTCGCGATGGGATAACGGGTCGTCAAGCTGGAGTCATTCGACTATGAACGAACGTCACGACGAAATCTCTGTCGCACTGAGCGATGTCAGGGCACGGATACAGCGGGCGGTTGTAGCCTCCCATCGACTCTCCTCGGAGGTAACGCTCATTGCGGTCACGAAGACTTATCCAGTAAGCGACGTAAAGATTCTGCACGCTCTTGGGGTTCGAGACTTTGCAGAGAATCGTGACAATGAAGGACGAGAGAAATCCGCACAAGTAGATGGAACATGGCATTTTCAGGGGCAAATTCAGAGCAACAAAATATCTTCGATAGCAAAGTGGGCTAATACAGTTCACTCATTGGATGATTCGCGTCATGTGGCACTTCTTGCAAAGGCAGTTCCTGTATCAAAGCGGATCTCGGTTTTTATTCAAGTCTGCCTCGATCCCGCGCCAGGAAGAGGAGGTGTTCTGCCCAGTCTTATTGCCCCTCTTGCCGATATCGTGCACCAAAGCTCATCACTCAAACTTGAGGGACTTATGGCTGTGGCCCCATTAGGAGAGAATCCTGAGAGCGCCTTTTCTCGTTTGGCTCAAATTCACAGTAATTTTCGCCAACAATTTCCAGATTCCTCTTCGCTTTCTGCTGGAATGAGTGGCGATTTTGAGGTCGCAATCTCCTACGGCGCGACACATGTACGCGTAGGTAGCTCAATCCTCGGTTCTCGTTCTCACGACAGGTAGCCTTTTACCTATGGCTAACGCATTGCGAAAAATGGCGAACTACTTAGGATTGATGGATGACCCCGAACTAGGCGGTGAGCAAGATAGTGATCAGACTTTCTCTCCCAAAACCCAAGAGCGGGTTAAAACTCATCTTCGACCAACTACGTTGGTAGTTGCACCTGCGCCAACAGCAACTGCAATGCAATTGGATCTTCCGGTTCTTGATCGAATCGTTACCTTGCATCCTCGGTTCTACAATGAAGCGCGCACGATCGGTGAGCAGTATCGAGAAGGAAATCCTGTCATCATCAACCTCACTGACATGGATGAATCAGAGCGTAAGCGCCTGGTAGATTTTGCTAGCGGACTCGTCTTTGGGCATCATGGGACTATCGAGCGAGTGACATCTAAAGTATTTCTTCTCTCACCAGCAAATGTGCGCGTGAGTAGTGAGGATAAGACTGCGGCTGCAGAAGCAAGCTTCTTCAACCAGAGTTAAAGATGGTTCATATAGGCACATATTTGGTTCTTGTCCTGCGGATTTTCTTGATGGCTCTGCTTGGGCGATTGATCTTGGATTACATCCGCTTATTTTCTCGTTCGTGGCGCCCGAAAGGGATAGTTCTGTATTTAGCAGAAGCAATTTACGCAATTACCGATAGGCCGACCGCCCTAGTTCGTAAGTTCATTCCACCTTTACGACTAGGTTCGGTCAGCCTTGATCTCTCCTTCTTAGTTCTCTTTTTTGCTGTGCAATTACTTATACCAATTGTCTCTCGACTCTAAATATTTTTTTCAAGTTCGGCAACTAGGCCAAGTTCGTTCTTTTCGAGGTTCAAATTTGAGTCAAGAACAAGTGTCAGTGCAAGAATTTCACCCTGAATGTGGGAAGACGCTGCAAGGATCGCACTCTTCACGTCAGGATTGGCATTATAACGAACATGAATACGATCACTTATATCGAAGCCTGCACTCTTCCGCGCTTCCTGGAGGAATCGGATAACTTCGCGCACTTGACCTTTGGCAATCAGATCATCGCTCAATTGCAGATCTAGGGCCACACTTTCAGCGTCATGACTTACAACAGTCCATCCGCTGCGCGGTTGTTCGGTGACCACTAGATCTTCAGGATGGATGAGCCATTTCCCATTCTCAGATTCAATCTCGACGGAGCCATGAGCCCGCAGCGCCTGGACTAATTGGTCCGGAGGACTCTGCGAAATGGAGCGCGCAATTTCTTGCACGGAAGAACCATATTTCGCGCCTAAGGATCGGAAATTGGCCTTGACGCTTACATCGACGAGATCGCCATCAGCTTGGGCAATATCTTCCAAAAGCAAGACATTTAACTCGTCCGCGATCTGCTCTTTCATCTCCGCGGGAAGCTCAACCCAACCAGTGGCAGAAATGAGCGCACGAGAAAGCGGTTGCCGAATCTTCACGGAGGATTCAGCACGAGCGGCTCGGCCTAACTCAACGATTCGACGTGTTTGGGCAACTTGGGCAGAAAGCACTCGATCGACCGCCTCATTATCGGGTGTAGGAAAGTCGGCCAAATGAACTGATTCGGGAGCCCCCGGCGTTACTGGACGGATCAGTTCTTGCCAAACGTGCTCTGTAATGAACGGGATCATGGGCGAGAGAAGCAGTGTCAAGGTATGGAGGGCTTCTTGCAGGGTTGCGAGGGCGCTGACGTCCCCTACCCAGAATCGCCTCCTGGATCGACGAACGTACCAATTCGATAGGTCATCAATAAATGTTGCGAGGGCTTTGCCTGCGCGTTGCGAATCAAAGTCGCCTAAAGCATCGTCCACCTCTGTGATGAGTACTTGTAGATCTGAATGAATCCATCGATCCATGAGTGGACGGTTCGAAATTTCGGGCGCTTGCTTCATGTCGAAATCCGAGGCGTGTGCGTACATCGAAAGAAAGGAAACCGTATTCCAGTAAGTCAGCAGGGTTTTGCGTACAACATCGCTAATCGCCTCGTGCCCGACTCGTCGAGGGGACCAAGGAGACCCGGCTGCAAGCATGTACCAACGAACCGCGTCGGCACCGTGTTGATCCATAAGCGCAATGGGCTCGAGCGTATTACCCAGATGCTTGCTCATCTTTCGACCATTTTTGTCGAGTAAATGTCCCAGGCAGAGGACCGTCTTATACGAACTCTCATCAAAGACGAGCGTTCCAATTGTCATAAGCGTGTAAAACCAGCCGCGAGTTTGGTCGATTGCCTCGCAGATAAAATCTGCTGGGTAAGATTCCTTAAATTTCTCGACTGAGCCCTCGCGGTGCGGATAACCCCACTGTGCAAAGGGCATCGCACCCGAGTCGTACCAGCAGTCGATTACTTCGCTCACACGTACCATCTGGCTATCGCATTCCGAACATGACCAGGTGATGTCGTCTACGAAGGGGCGGTGTGGATCAAGCGAAGTCAGATCCATTCCAGCATACTCACCCAACTCTTTGAGTGAACCGATGCAGACGGTATGTCCAGATTCACAACGCCAGATTGGAAGAGGGGTACCCCAGTAGCGATTGCGGGATAGGGCCCAGTCAATATTGTTATTGAGCCAATCGCCATACCGACCTGTTTTAATGGTCTCTGGATACCAATTGGTCTTCTCATTCTCCCGTAACAACTCCGCCTTAATCGACGTTGTTCTGATGTACCAGGAAGGCTGTGCGTAATACATGAGTACGGTGTGGCATCTCCAGCAATGTGGGTATTGATGTTCGTATTGGAGATGTCTGTAGAGCGCGCCAATCCTCTTCAATTCTTTCACGAGTAATTTGTCGGCTTCTTTGAAGAAGATTCCGCCAACAAGTTCAAGTTCAGGTAGGAAGGTGCCGTCGCCCCTAATGGGATTTACGACCGGCAGTCCGTAATTTCTACACACGATCAAATCGTCAGCACCGAAAGCCGGAGATTGATGAACCAGTCCTGTTCCATCCTCTGTGGTGACGTAATTCGCCAAAACTACAAAATGAGATTCAGGAATATCGACGTAATTAAATGGCCGTCGATAAGTTGTTCTTTCAAGATCTGATCCTTTTAGGTGTAAAAGAATATTTAGTTCACCTTTGAGAACGCTGATCAGATTTTCAGCGATTACCAGAACTTCCTTGGATTGACTATCACTATCACCGGTGGTCTCTTCTACGACAACGTAAGTGACGTCTGGGTGAACAGCAATTGCAGTGTTGGAGACAAGGGTCCAAGGGGTTGTGGTCCATACTAGGAGAGAAGCGCCGAGGTGCTCGAGAGGTCCAGAAGTAATCGGAAATCTAACGTAGACAGAAGGATCGACTACAGTTTCGTATCCTTGTGCCAATTCATGATCGGAGAGTCCCGTTCCGCACCGCGGGCAGTACGGTGCAACTCTGTGATCTTGAACGAGCAAACCCTTATTCCAAATTTCTTTCAGACTCCACCAGACACTTTCGACGTACTCGGGAGTCATTGTCCAATAAGCCTCATCAAAATCTACCCAGAAGCCCATTCGATGGGTCATTTCTGTAAAAGCACCTACATGGCGCTGAACGGATTCACGACATTTGGAATTAAATTCGACGATTCCGTATTTCTCAATGTCGCCTTTCCCGGAGAACCCAAGTTCTTTCTCCACCGCAATTTCAACTGGAAGTCCATGACAATCCCATCCTGCTTTTCGAAGGACGTAATTCCCCTTCATCGTCCGATATCGGGGGAAGACGTCTTTGAAGACGCGTGCCTCGATATGGTGTGTACCTGGCGCGCCATTGGCAGTTGGCGGACCTTCGTAGAAAGTCCATGGTTCCGCACCCAAGCGGGCTTCAATAGTTTTGGTGAAAATGGAATTGGCTTCCCAGAAGTTCAAAATTGAGTGCTCTATGGCAGGTAGATCCACGTGTGCACCGATTGGCCGATATGAACTCATCGCTCTCTCCCATTTCTATCACGAACTGATATCAATGGAGGGACGGACCCGATATCTCGAGTTCGCGGTACCACCCGCCTTGCAGATCCCCCAGGTTATCCCGAGGGGCTAACCTGGGGGGTCGTGCCTCTTTGTTCTATGGAGCCTAAACTCCAAGACCTCTTTTCGCGTACCAGTTCTACCTCGCACCTGTGCGTCTCTTCTGGCGAGCTCGAAGGTGATAGCCCCGTCATAGCCCTTTCGCGAAGGTTTTAGTGTATTGCATCGCGCGTGGAGTGGCATTCTTCGCCATATCAGCATAAGGTTCCCGCCGTGGTATTGAAGAAAAAGAGCGCGGCTTCCAAGTCGACCAAGAAGGCACCTGCCAAAAAAGCCCCTGCCAAAAAGGTCCCGGCCAAGAAGGCACCCGCTAAGAAAGCTCCGGTCAAGAAGGCTGTAGCCAAGAAAGCTTCGGCCAAGAAGGCACCTGTAAAATCCCCTGCCACTAAAAATGCAAAGAGGGCTCCCGGTCGTCCATTTCCGGTGAAAGCAGCCCCTGAAACTCCCATTGCGACTCCTGCCGCTCCAGTTGCGCCACCAGTGGTCGAGGAACGGCGTTTGGTGATGCCGCCTCCACCACGCCCAACTAAAAATGGAAAGAAATCTCCGCCACTCAAACCCATAAAGGTCGCTCCTGCTCCTGTAGTTGTTGCAGATAACGAAGCACCATGGAGTGCAACAGAGTTAAAGACAATCCGCGTAGCCTTAGCCAAAGAGTTGGTTCGCTTGAATTCTGAATTAGCTTCAGTTGAGTTAGAGATGGATGCCCTAATCCGTGAATCCGGTGAAGGCGCCGGGGATGACCAAGCTGATGCTGGCACCAAAACTTTTGAGCGCGAACATGAAATGTCGCTCGTGATCAATGCACGTGACATGGTTCTACAGACTGAGCGTGCTCTCGAAAGAATTGACAGCCGAACCTACGGTCGATGCGAAGAATGTGGAAACCCCATTGGTAAGGCTCGCCTGCAGGTCTTTCCTCGTGCGACTTTGTGCATGCTCTGCAAGCAGAAAGAAGAGCGGCGCTGATTTTGCGCCGAGATTCACCAATTTGGATTCGCGTCCTACTGGTCGCGTGGCTCGTGTGGCTGCTAGATCTTGGAAGCAAAGCTTGGGCATTATCCACATTGGAAAATCAAGAGCCTCGCAAAGTACTTGGCGACTTCCTTACGCTCACTCTAGCCAAGAACTCCGGGGCAGCATTTAGTTTTGCCACAAACGGTTCGGTGCTACTGGCATATTTTTCGATCCTCGTAATTTTTGCGATTGGATATTGGGCAAAGAGGTTGACTTCTCTGCCCTGGGCTCTTGTATTTGGCCTAGTTTTGGGGGGTTCTTTCGGGAATCTGTCGGATCGCATTTTTCGTGCATCGCCGCAAGGGGGAGCATTCCGCGGCCAGGTGATCGACTGGATTGAACTGCCTCATTGGCCCATTTTTAATCTTGCAGACACAGCGATTGTCATTGCTGCCATCTTATCGGCGGTACTCTCAATCCGTAACATTTCTCCAATTTCGCCCTCATCACCAACTGATCAAGGGCGAAGAGATGACGGTCCTCATGGCGCGTGAACGTCGCACGTTAGTCCTCCCCGAAGGCGTCGAAGGTGATCGCGTAGACAGTGCCCTCACTCGCGTACTCGGTCTTTCGCGAACCGTGATCGCGCGACTATTAGAAGATGA
The DNA here is from genome assembly GCA_041659345.1 of Candidatus Nanopelagicaceae bacterium. Lineage (GTDB taxonomy): Bacteria > Actinomycetota > Actinomycetes > Nanopelagicales > Nanopelagicaceae > QYPT01. The sequence continues at coordinate 17,706 of JBAZYI010000005.1, forward strand.
TGAGATCCAGACCAACGGCAAATCTATGCAAAAGTCCGATCGGGTAGTTTCTGGTCAAGTGATTGAGATTTTGATGCCGGATACCGCTGTAGGGGCGCCGATACCCTTGACTCCACTTGACGGTCTCTCAGTTGTTTACGATGACGATGCCATCGTGGTCATTAATAAACCAGTTGGTTGCGCTGCTCACCCCAGTCCTGGTTGGACGGGTGCAACAGTTGTCGGTGCACTCACCGCCGCGGGTTACTCCGTCTCCACAAGTGGCGCTGCTGAGCGAGCGGGTATCGTCCATCGGTTGGATGTTGGCACGAGCGGACTGATGGTTGTTGCCAAAACCGATCAGGCTTACACATTTCTCAAAGCCGCATTTAAGAATCGCGAAGTCGAAAAAATTTACCATGCCCTCGTTCAGGGTCATATGGATCCGTCGACGGGAACCATCGATGCCCCAATAGATAGACATCCGAAAGAGGACTATCGATTTGCAGTTGTTGCCGGCGGAAAGACGAGTATCACTCATTACGAAGTGATCGAGTTCTTCCGTGCTGTCTCTCTGGTTAAGGTCGAACTTGAGACAGGGAGGACTCATCAGATTCGAGTCCACTTCTCAGCTCTGCGCCATCCACTTGTGGGGGATCTCACGTATGGAGCAGATCCAACCCTTGCTGCCCGTTTGGAGATGTCGCGACCGTGGCTACATGCACTAGAACTGCGTTTTCGCCACCCGGTCACGAATATGCCGCTGGATTTCCGTGCCCCTTATCCGGAGGATTTAAAGAGAGCTTTGGCGTTGCTTGAATCATCCGCTCGCACATAAGGACTAGTCTCACCAATCGTGGCCTCCTTTGTTCATCTTCACGTTCACACCGAGTACTCAATGCTCGATGGTGCCGCACGCGTAGGCGATCTCGTGGGAGAAGTCTCCAAGCAAAATATGCCGGCGATTGCAATGACCGACCATGGGAATGTTTTTGGCGCATTCGACTTTTACAAGCAAGCCAAGAAAGTCGGCGTAAAACCGATTATTGGTATTGAAGCCTATATCGCACCAGAATCGCGATTTGATAAACGTCGAGTGAAATGGGCCGAAGGTGGCGAAGACGATGTCTCCGGTGGTGGTGCTTATACACACATGACAATTCTTGCTGAGAACAATGAGGGTCTTGGAAATCTTTTCCGCCTCTCCTCGCTCGCCTCGTTGGAGGGGTATTACTACAAGCCGCGTATGGATCGCGAACTACTCTCAAAGTACTCAAAGGGCCTGATTGCAACGACCGGGTGCCCTGGCGGGGAAATCCAGACTCGGTTGCGCATGGGCGCTTATGCGGAAGCTCGACGTGCTGCCAGCGAACTTCGCGACATCTTTGGGCCTGAGAACTTCTTTCTGGAAATCATGGATCACGACATTGGGATAGAAACGCGGGTGAAGGCTGACCTTCTCAAGTTGGGCCGCGATCTCAATTTGCCTCTTCTGGCTACCAACGATCTTCACTACACGCGTAGTAAAGATGCCTCAGCGCACGAGGTTCTACTCTGTGTCCAATCTGGTTCGACATTAGCTGACCCAAAGAGATTCAAATTTGAAAATCAGGAGTTTTATCTCAAGACTGCGGATCAGATGCGTGAGTTGTTCAAAGAGATTCCTGAGAGTTGCGATAACACCTTACTTATAGCCGAGCGCTGCAACGTATCCCTTCGCGAAGGCGAGAACCTGCTCCCTAAATTCACGGTGCCCGAAGGTGAAACCGAGGACACATGGCTACGAAAAGAATCCGAACGCGGTCTCGCCTCAAAAATGGGTGGAGAGATTCCACCCAGTTACTATGAGAGATTGCAGTACGAACTCGACGTCATGGTCAAGATGGGCTTTCCTGGTTACTTCTTGGTAGTAGCGGACCTCGTTGGTTACGCAAAGAAAGAGGGAATTCGAGTAGGTCCTGGGCGCGGTTCGGCCGCAGGTTCACTGGTTTCCTATGCATTGGGAATCACCGCTCTCGATCCCATCAAACACGGCCTGTTGTTTGAGCGGTTTCTGAATCCAGAACGTATCTCAATGCCAGATATCGATTTGGATTTCGACGAGCGGCGTCGAGGCGAAATGATCCGCTATGCAACCCATAAATATGGTGAAGACCGAGTAGCGCAGATCATCACCTACGGCACGATCAAGTCAAAGCAAGCGCTCAAGGATTCCAGTCGCGTCCTTGGATACCCATACGCAATTGGCGAGCGACTTACGAAAGCTCTACCTCCGGCGATTATGGGAAAAGACATCTCACTGGCAGGAGTTTTTGATCCAAAGAATGATCGTTATGTAGAGGCGAGTGAATTTCGAAGCTTGTATGAATCAGATCCAGATTCAAAGAGAGTTGTAGATACCGCCCTTGGTCTTGAAGGACTTAAACGACAGTGGGGTGTCCACGCGGCCGGCGTCATTCTTTCACGCGAGCCATTACTAGATGTGATTCCAATTCACCGCCGCGAAGCTGATGGTGCAATTATCACGCAATTCGATATGGGTGCTTGCGAAGCTATCGGGCTTTTAAAAATGGATTTTTTGGGTTTGAGAAATCTCTCCGTCCTTGATGACTGCCTACTGAATATTAAAGCGAATCGAAATGAAGACGTCGTTCTGGAGTCGCTCTCCCTCGATGACCCACAGACCTTCGCATTACTAAGTCGCGGAGATACATTAGGAGTCTTCCAACTCGACGGCGGACCAATGCGTGCCCTACTCCGCTCCATGGCACCGGATTCCTTTGAAGACATCTGCGCTGTTATTGCTCTCTATCGGCCCGGGCCAATGGGAGAAAACGCTCACAACAACTATGCCGATCGCAAGAATGGCAGAAAATCTGTAGAACCGATTCATCCAGAACTTTCGGAGCCACTCCAGGAAATCCTGGGAGACACGTATGGGCTTATCGTCTATCAGGAGCAGGTGATGGCGATTGCACAGAAGGTAGCTGGGTTCTCCTTGGGACGTGCAGATTTACTGCGCAAAGCGATGGGCAAGAAGGACCGCCTGATCCTTGATAAAGAGTACGTCCACTTTGAAGCGGGCATGAAAGCAAACGGCTTTAGCCATGCTGCGATAGAGAAACTGTGGCAGACGCTGATTCCATTTTCGGATTACGCATTTAACCGCGCGCATAGTGCCGGTTACGGGACCGTCTCATATTGGACAGCGTATTTGAAGTCCAACTACCCGACCGAGTACATGGCAGCACTTCTCACAAGTGTGCGAGATGACAAAGATAAGTCGGCGCTCTATCTAAGTGAGTGTCGTCGCATGGGAATTCGTGTACTTCCACCAGACGTCAATGAGTCAAACGGGGAATACACCCCGCGCGGTACCGATATTCGCTTCGGCTTGGCGGCTATCCGCAATGTAGGTGAAGGTGTCGTTGCTTCAATCAAAAGGTCGAGGCAGGCACATGGTCGTTTCGCCTCATTCGGGGATTTCTTAGCGAAAGTCGATGTCCAAGTTTGCAATAAGAAGACCATTGAGTCGCTTATTAAAGCCGGAGCGTTCGACTCATTTGAAGTTTCCAGAAAGGGACTCCTTGCTATTCACCTGCAGGCCATTGATTCAATTCTAGAGACGAAGCGTGCTGAATCAATTGGACAGTTCGATCTCTTTGGGGGAGAGTCCGTAGAAGAAGTTTCCACCATGGCTTTGATTATTCCGACGGGCGAGTGGGATAAATCGCAATTGTTAAGTTTCGAACGTGAAATGCTTGGACTGTATGTTTCGGATCACCCACTACTAGGAATCGAACATCTGCTCAAGACCGCAACAGATGTTTCCATCAGTCAATTGTTGGACGACGGTGGCGCTCACGAGCAGATGGTCACGATCGGTGGCCTTATTACTGGGATACAGAGAAAGGTGACGCGCCAAGGAGCATCCTGGGCAATTGTTACAATTGAGGACCTTGAAGGCTCAATTGAAGCCCTCTTCTTCTCAAATACTTACTCGCAATATGCGTTGACTTTGACGGAGGATCGAGTCGTAATCATTCGGGGAAAAGCGGATCGTCGAGAAGACCAACTTCGGTTTACGGCACTTGAGATGACTATTCCAGATGTGACCCAAAGTCCTGCCGGTCCGCTAGTCATCAAAATGCCTATTGCGCAGTGCACACCACCGATCGTTGATCGACTGAGGGAGATTTTAAGAACGCACCCCGGCAACCGGGATGTGCATCTTCAACTTGATGACCAGGGCAAGAGTACTGAGATGAGATTGGACGCTCGAGTGACTGCATCGCCCAGTTTGAGCGCTGATTTGAAGGAGATTTTGGGTCCCAATTGTTTGGTCTAAATCTCATTGGCTGAAACAGTACGAGCCTGGAAATACGGACTCGGCACGTAACGCGAACCTCTAGACTTGCCCTAGGAAAACTCCTACATGTTATGGGGCTCCTTCAAAGTTGAAGTGAGTTGAGATAGAAATGGGCAGAGGTAATGGTGCGTACCGTTGATTTTCGCGGTCGTTCTCTGACGAAAGCGCAATACAGAGACGAACTCCCTCGCGCGACCTTAGATGTCGCTGAGGCGATGACTCTGATTGCACCCATTTTGCATCGAGTGGCAACCGGTTCCGAATCAGATCTACTAGATCTGTGTCAAGAATTCGACGGAATCAGACCCTCTTCAATCCGCGTTCCGCAAGAAGTTATTGACCAGGCATTGGAAAATTTGGATCCAGAGATTCGCGCTGCGCTCGATCTTTCAATTGCAAGAATACGGATAGTTCACGAAACCCAAAGACGTGATGAAACAGAAACAGTCGTCGTCGAGGGCGGGACTGTCACTGAGCGATGGATTCCGGTGGACCGCGTAGGTCTCTATGTTCCTGGCGGACGTGCCGTTTATCCAAGCAGCGTCATCATGAACGTGGTTCCTGCACAGATTGCCGAGGTAAAGAGCATCGCAGTTGCCTCGCCACCTCAGCGTGATTTTGGGGGAATGCCCCACCCGACAATTCTTGCTACGTGCGCACTCCTTGGAATTTCTGAGGTCTATGCCATCGGTGGTGCGCAGGCGATTGCACTCTTCGCTTACGGAATGGAAGATCTTTGCGAAAGTGCAGACATGGTCACGGGCCCCGGAAATATTTACGTAGCTGCGGCAAAGCGCGCACTACGTGGAGTTGTGGGCATAGACGCTGAAGCAGGGCCGACCGAAATTGCAATTCTGGCAGATGACACCGCCATCGCCTCTGATGTAGCAGTGGACATGATGAGCCAGGCCGAGCACGACACAATCGCCGCGGCCGTATTGGTGACCACTTCGACGAAATTAGCAGAGAGCGTGGCAACCGAGCTTCGTGTTCGCATTCCCAAGACAAAACATTCTGCTCGAATTGCAGAAGCGCTTTCTGGAATACAGTCAGCAATCGTCCTCGTTGATTCCATCGAACAGGGCCTAGATGTTGTGAATTCATACGCGGCCGAGCATTTAGAAATTCATACGGCTCATGCGCAGAGAGATGCGTTGAAGATTCGAAATGCGGGGGCGGTCTTTATCGGCAGGTTTTCACCGGTTTCCCTTGGTGATTATTCGGCTGGCTCCAATCACGTTCTGCCAACAGGTGGCTGCGCTTGCCACTCAAGTGGACTTTCCGTCCAATCTTTCTTGCGAGGACTCCACTTCATTGAGTACAGCGAGTCAGCCTTTAGGGATATCACTGCCACCGTGATAACTCTGGCAAATTCTGAAGATCTTCCAGCACACGGTGAGGCGATGTCTGCTCGTTTGGAAGATAAATGAATCCGACCTGGCCGGAGTGGCTACCTCTGCGAGCGGACCTTCGCTCTCTCTCACCGTATGGAGCACCTCAAATTGTCTCGCAAGCGCGACTGAATACAAATGAGAATCCTTACCCACCGTCTCCTGCTCTCATTGGGGCGATTACAAGACGTGTTGAGGAGGTTTCGAGTTCGCTCAATCGTTATCCAGACCGTGATGCTTTGCAACTTCGCGCTGGACTGGCGGATTTTTTAAACGAACGTTCAGGTCAATCGCTCAAAGCAGAACAAATTTGGGCGGCAAATGGCAGTAACGAAATTATCCAATCACTATTCCTGGCCTTTGGACGGCAGAAAGCTTTGGGCTTTACCCCTTCATATTCCATGCATCCACTGATTGCCAAAGTGACAGGAACTCCGTGGGTATCGGGGTTACGACAAGATGACTTCTCCATTGACATCACTCTTGCCTGCGAACAGATTTTGACCGAGAAGCCAGAGTTGATTTTCCTCACCACTCCAAATAATCCCACTGGTACATCAATTTCTATCGCGGATATTGAAACTTTGGTGCAGGCTGCACAAAGCGTTCGCGGATTAATGGTTATTGATGAAGCGTACGCTGAGTTTTCAACTGAACCCTCAGCAGTTACTTTGCTCGCGACTTATCCGAACCTTGTAGTGATACGAACCATGAGCAAGGCTTTCGCGTTTGCCGGGGTCCGGGTTGGTTATCTCGCAGCCAATCCCGTGGTCGTAGAGGCAATGCAACTTGTCCGATTGCCTTACCACCTGAGCGCTCTAACTCAAGCCGTAGCATTGGTAGCACTGGATTTCCGGGACGAATTGCTTGAGTCCGTGCAGACCCTAATAAAAGCACGGGAGAAGATGGTCATTGAGTTGGAGAAATTGGGCGCAACTGTCATTCCAAGTAGCGCCAACTTCCTTCTTTTTACCGTTCCTTCTTCGAATGAGGTGTGGCAGTCACTATTGGATCATGGAGTTTTGATCCGAGATGTTGGCTTGTCAGGTTATTTACGTGTGACAATTGGCACTGATGAAGAGAATGAACGATTCCTTAATGCATTACGCAAATCTCTAGGAGGCAGCAAGTGAGAACAGCTCATGTCGAACGAAATACAAAGGAATCCCAAGTCCTCGTCGAACTCAATTTAGATGGTGTGGGCAACATAGATATTGCGACTGGGGTTCCCTTCTTCGACCACATGTTGTCTCAGCTTGGAAAGCACTCAGGATTTAATCTACGTGTCAAAACTCTGGGCGATGTTGACGTCGATTCACATCACACTGTTGAGGACACTTCATTGGCATTTGGCCAGGCGCTCCGAGAAGCTTTGGGGGATAAGGCTGGAATACGAAGATTTGGCGATGCAATGGTTCCGTTGGATGAGGTACTTGTACAAGCGGCGGTAGACCTTTCAGGTAGGCCATATTTAGTCCATCGCCAACCTGAAATTGTCGAACTCATCGGCACCTTTGATACAACATTAGGAAGGCACATTTGGGAGTCGATTGTTGCCGAAGCGCATATCGCTCTTCACATTCGAGTACTAGAGGGCAGAAATGCTCATCACGTCTTTGAGGCACAGTTTAAAGCAGTGGCAAGAGCCTTGCGAGATGCGGTTGCGGTGGACAGCCGAGTTGCTGGAATCCCATCGACAAAGGGCTCTCTTTGATCGCAATTCTTGACTATGGATCCGGAAATTTGCGTTCAGCTCTGCGTGCATTTTCCACGAGCGGGTTAGATGTCGTCGTAACCGCTGATCGCAAGATTTGTTTGGAGGCTGACGGGCTGGTAGTTCCTGGTGTCGGTGCGTTTCGATCGTGCATGAACGGGCTACTAAAAATTGGTGGCGATGAAATCATCCGCCAACGTAAAGACATGGATCGTCCGACTCTTGGAATTTGTATCGGCATGCAAATATTTTTCTCAGAAGGGTTGGAGCCCTCGCGAGATCATGTCGGTGCCACTGAGGGGGTGGGCATTTGGCCGGGTTCGGTGAGCCAAATAAAGTCGCCAGTTCTTCCACACATGGGTTGGAATACAGTCACGGTTGCAGAGGATTCTGAGCTCTTTAAGGGTGTAGAGAGCGAGGCTTTCTATTTTGTTCACTCCTATGCGGCAAAAGCGGATGTAGGAAAAGGCACCAGCTGGTCAGAGTATGGAGAGAAATTTGTAAGTGCAGTTGAGGAAGGCACAGTAAGTGCTACTCAGTTTCACCCCGAGAAATCAGGTAAAGCCGGGTTGGCCTTGATAAAGAATTGGACTCGTTCATTATGAGCAAATCGGCTCTTGAATTGCTTCCCGCCGTAGACGTAAAGGACGGCCACGCCGTTCGACTCGTACAGGGTGAGCTTGCCCGAGAGACTATTTACGGTGACCCACTTGAAGTCGCTCTTGATTTTCAAAATGCTGGCGCGCAGTGGCTTCACCTGGTGGATTTGGATGCGGCATTTGGCCGGGGCAGCAATGCAGAACTATTAGCCAGAGTCGTTGGTGCGTTGGATATTGATGTCGAACTTTCTGGTGGAATTCGCGACGACGAGACTCTTACGAGAGCACTCGCGACAGGGTGTAGAAGAGTAAATCTTGGTACCGCTGCAATGGAGGACCCAGTGTGGACTTCGCGAGTCGTTGCACAGTATGGCGATCGAATTGCAGTTGGTCTGGATGTGCGCGGTCGAACCCTTGCTGCCCGTGGGTGGACGAAGGAGGGTGGCGACCTCTACGAAACACTCGAGCGCCTAGACCGCGATGGTTGTGCTCGATATATCGTCACGGACGTTGAACGAGACGGAACTCTAACTGGTCCAAATTTGGCGTTATTGAAATCTGTCTGTGCTGCAACTGATCGTCCGATCGTTGCAAGTGGAGGAATTTCATCGTTACTTGACATCGCCGCTCTTGTAGATCTCATTCCTGTTGGCCTAGAAGGGGCGATTGTTGGTAAAGCCCTATATGCAGGTGCTTTCACCTTTAAGGAAGCGTTGGAAGTGTCGAAGCGATGACACTTTCTGCGCGAATCATTCCCTGCCTCGATGTAACTGATGGCCGTGTCGTTAAAGGGATAAACTTTTCCAACTTGGTGGATGCTGGGGATCCAGTTGAAATGGCTGCTCTATACGATGCCGAAGGTGCAGACGAACTTACATTTCTGGACATCTCAGCCAGTAGCTCTGGCCGAGAAACAACGCTAGACGTTGTTGGAAAGACTGCGGATCAGGTTTTCATCCCACTGACCGTTGGCGGTGGGATCAGGTCGGTGAATGATGTTGATCAATTATTGCGCGCTGGTGCGGACAAGATTTCGATCAATACGGCTGCCATTGCACGACCCGAACTGATAGCCGAAATATCGGACGCTTTTGGGTCCCAAGTGCTCGTGCTCTCCGTTGATGCACGCCGAGCTTCGACGAATTCTGGGTTCGAAGTAACAACGCACGGCGGACGTGAAGGAACAGGCATCGATGCGATCGAATGGGTAGAGAAGGCTTGCTTGTTAGGAGTTGGAGAAATATTACTGAATTCCATGGATGCCGACGGAACCAGAGCTGGTTACGACATCGAAATGATTCAGGCGGTTCGGGCGATGTCACGGGTTCCACTGATCGCAAGTGGGGGAGCCGGAACCTTAGAAGACTTTGCTGCCGCACTTGATGCTGGAGCAAATGCGCTCTTGGCGGCGAGCGTCTTTCACTTTGGGATTCATCGAATTGGTGACGTGAAGCAATTTTTGAGCCAGCGTGGATATTCCATTCGCATGACTCGTAATCAATAGGGCAGAATAACTACATGTCCGGTATCGCAAGACTCCCTGTGGAAGTCGAAGAGTTGTTAAAAGGCTCGGATGAGCTTGTCGCAGCGATCGCACAGGATGCTTCAACTGGCGAAGTCCTAATGCTGGCATGGATGAATCGCGAAGCCCTCGCTACCACCATCGCGACGGGAAGAGCGACGTATTGGAGTCGAAGTCGGAAAGAACTATGGGAAAAGGGCGCTACTTCCGGACATACTCAGACGGTTCACTCAATTGATGTCGATTGCGATGGCGACGCGCTTCTCTTGCGCGTAACCCAGGTTGGGGTTGCATGCCATACAGGTGCTAAAAGTTGTTTTCACAACCGTGTTGAATTGCAATCCTCATGAGGATTGAAGATTTTCGCGAATACGCAAAGAGCTACAACGTCGTACCAGTCTTTCGCAAACTCCTTGCCGACAGTGAGACTCCGCTAGGGGTTTATCGAAAACTGGCGAAGAACGGCGCTGGTACTTTTCTGCTGGAATCTGCCGAACATGGTGGAATTTGGTCACGCTATTCGTTTATTGGAGTGAACAGCGAAGCAACCCTGACCGAAAAGGAGGGAAGAGCATTCTGGGAAGGTAACGTTCCGGCCGGTGCGCCGACCGACATGCAACCACTCGACGCTCTGAGAATTTCGGCATCACATCTTCGATCTCCACGTATCGCATCTCTTCCCCCTCTCACTGGTGGACTCGTTGGCTATATGGGGTACGACTGTGTTCGCGCATTGGAGAAATTGCCAAATTTGACCGAGAAAGACTTACCTCTTCCCGATCTGACCTTTATGTTGACAGGGGATTTGGCTGTTCTTGACCACAGTGATGGAACGATTACTCTGATTTCCAACGCGATCAATTGGGATGGCAGCAATGATCGAATAGATGAAGCATGGCATCGAGCGCAAGAACATCTCGACAGGATGCAATCCGATCTGCTCGCACCATTGCCGGGCTTCTTAGCAAACCTTGAGTCACATGCAACTCCTGTTTATGCCCGACATACAACTGCGGCTAATCATCGAGCCAATGTTGAGCGAGCAAAGAATGAAATCGTGGCTGGCGAGGCATTTCAAATTGTCCTTTCACAGCGATTCTCCATGGACTGCAAGGCTGACGCGCTGGACGTCTATCGCATGCTGAGACTTCATAATCCAAGTCCTTATATGTATTTGCTCCGCCTCAGGGATGGAGTTGATGTTGTTGGCTCCAGCCCGGAAGCGCTCGTGAAAGTCACGGATGGCGAAGTCATGATTCACCCAATCGCGGGCACGCGAGCGCGTTCGTCTTCGCCCGAAGAAGATCATCGCCTCGGCGAAGAACTCCTCAATGATCCCAAGGAACGCGCAGAGCACTTGATGTTGGTGGATTTGGGACGCAATGACTTGGGAAGAGTGTGCACTCCCGGCAGTGTCGAAGTTGTCGAATTTATGCAGATCGAACGTTTTTCCCACGTCATGCACATTGTCTCTACTGTCACCGGAACGTTGGCAAAAACCTCATCGCCGATCGACGCCCTTTTTTCGACATTCCCCGCTGGGACTCTTTCAGGTGCTCCAAAACCTCGAGCCATGGAGATTATTGAGTCACTCGAGAAAACCCGGCGTGGTTTGTACGGGGGAGCTATCGGCTACATTGACTTTACTGGAAATATCGACATGTGCATTGCAATTCGTACCGCCGTTATTTATGGTGGGAAAGCATATGTACAAGCTGGTGGGGGCATTGTCGCTGATTCTGATCCTGAAACTGAAAATCAGGAGACGATAAATAAGGCGGCGGCCGTTCTTGGAGCGATTGCCGCGGCCAATGAATTGCGGTTCCTCTCATGACTCTAGCTAGCCTCACGCTTCTCGTAGTTGCGGTCCTTTCCTTTTTTGTTTTTCGTCGAATTGCGAAACTTCCGTCTCGTTACGAACGAAATCCTAGAAAATTGTCGCCCTGGAATGCTTTGGACCGTGGCATTGATCCAACCCTTCCTCCGGAGTCCGACGAGTGAGCGTTTTAGAAGAGATTATTATCGGCGTCCGAGAAGATCTGCGTTCTCGCAAGACCACGCGAGCCGAACTTGCTGATCGAATTGCAATAGTTCCGCCGGCGCTCAATCCCATTCCTACTCTCAAAAGTGCGAATGTCTCGATAATTGCTGAAGTAAAACGTTCGTCTCCAAGCAAGGGGGCTCTTGCACCAATTCCCGATCCCGCGGGATTGGCAAAGACTTATCAAGAAGCTGGCGCAGCAGTCGTGAGCGTGCTGACCGAAGGGCGACGCTTTGGTGGATCCCTCGCCGATCTCTCTGCAGTTCGTGAGTCAGTGACGATTCCTGTGCTTCGTAAAGACTTCATGGTCGATGAATATCAATTTTATGAGGCGCGAGCACGTGGTGCGGATTTAGTTCTTCTCATTGTGGCAGCGCTCTCGCAATCTGAGTTGCAGGAATTCATGGAACTTACCTCGCTGCTAGGTATGCATGCTCTGGTCGAAGTCCACACAGAAGAGGAGTTGGACCGTGCCCTACGGGTATCGCCAGAGATCATTGGGGTCAATTCACGAAACCTCAAGACGCTTAAAGTGGATCCCGCGGTCTTTGCCCAACTTCTTCCTTTGATACCGCAGAGAATCGTGAGGGTGGCCGAGTCGGGGATATCATCAAGGGAAGATGTGATTTTCGCTCAGAGATATGGTGCGGATTCGGTTCTCGTGGGCGAGGCATTGGTCCGGGGAACTGATCCAGGATCCGCACTTCGTGCACTCTTAGGTCGAGAGTAGGCTTAGCGTCCTCATGAGCGGTGTAGAAATTGTCGGGCACTTTGGTCCGTACGGCGGGCGATTCGTGCCGGAGGCGCTCATTGGTGCCCTGAATGAACTTGAGCTCGCGCATAATTCCGCGATACATGATCCTGATTTCCAGAACGAACTCAAGAATCTTCACCTCACATACACCGGTCGCCCGAGCATTATCACTGAAGTAAAAAGATTTGCTGAGCATGCAGGCGGCGCACGCATACTCCTCAAGCGTGAAGATCTCAATCACACTGGAAGTCACAAAATCAATAATGTCCTCGGTCAGGCGCTGCTCACCAAGCGCATGGGGAAGAAGAGGATTATTGCCGAGACCGGAGCAGGACAGCACGGAGTTGCGTCTGCAACAGCGGCGGCACTCTTTGGGCTTGAATGTGTTGTCTATATGGGCGAGGAGGATATTCGCCGTCAGGCTCTAAATGTTGCACGAATGAAATTGTTGGGAGCTGAAGTCATCCCGGTGACAACTGGTTCTCGAACTCTTAAAGATGCCATCAATGAGGCAATGCGAGATTGGGTCACAAATGTTGATTCCACCCACTACCTTCTTGGAACCGTTGCAGGGCCACATCCTTTCCCAACACTCGTTCGTGATTTCCAAAAGATCATCGGAGAAGAGGCACGTACGCAAGTCTTGGAATTGATTGGTCGATTGCCAGACGTCGTTCTTGCCTGTGTCGGAGGCGGGTCAAATGCAATCGGAATTTTTCACGCCTTCATCCCGGATTCATCAGTACGACTCATCGGACTTGAAGCCGGTGGCGCTGGGATCGAGACTGGCCGTCATGCGGCGACCATTACGGGTGGTTCAGTAGGCGTCCTGCACGGCACGCGCTCGTATGTTTTGCAGGATTCGAATGGCCAGACCATCGAATCGCATTCCATTTCTGCCGGACTTGATTATCCGGGTGTCGGTCCTGAGCACGCCTATCTTTACGACACAGGCAGAGCCGAGTATCGCGCGATCAATGACGATCAAGCTATGGAAGCATTTAGCATCCTCTCGCGTACTGAAGGAATTATTCCCGCGATTGAGAGCGCGCATGCGCTTGCTGGTGCTATGCAGATCGGCAGGGAACTTGGCCCTGATGCAGTATTGCTTGTGAATCTCTCTGGACGCGGTGATAAAGATGTCGCAACTGCCGCCGATTATTTTAAGATCGATTTGTGATGGCAACCGCACTCGAGGATCTCTTTGTGAAAGTTCGTAGCGAGAATAGAGCTGCGCTTATTGCATACCTACCCGCTGGATTTCCATCTGCACAAAAATGTAAGGATGCGATCGCGACCTTAGCTTCTGCCGGCGTTGATGCGATCGAGATTGGTTTCCCTTATAGCGATCCAGTGATGGACGGCCCGACGATTCAAGAGGCGGCCGACATCTCTCTTAAGGGTGGTACAGGAGCAGCCGAAGTTCTCTCCACGCTGAAGTTCGCCCACGACGCCGGTCTTCCTGCCGTTGTGATGACGTACTGGAATCCGATAGAGCGTTACGGAGTGGATGCATTTGCGAAAGCAATCGCGAAAAATGGAGGCTCCGGAGTCATCACCCCGGATTTAACAATTGAAGAATCTGGAACGTGGCAGAGGGCCACATCAGCAGTAGGCGTCAATACCATTTATGTTCTCGCGCCAAGTTCAACGCAGGAGCGAATTGCACAAGTGAGCGCGCGTTGTTCAGGATTCGTTTATGCTGCCAGCTTAATGGGGGTAACTGGGGCGCGAACCACGATGTCGACAGGTGCCCAAGATCTTGTATCGCGCATTCGAAGCACAACTAATCTGCCAGTGGCAGTGGGTTTGGGAGTCTCAACTCGTGAGCAGGCGCGACAAGTGACCGGTTTTGCCGACGGAGTCATTGTGGGATCAGCATTTATTAAGGCGCTGTTGGATGCTAAGAGTCACGAAGCAGGATTAGCGGCTATCGGCGCATTGGCCAAGGATCTCGCCATTGGGGTGCGTGAAGGTCGTTAAGAATGCAGTTCACGTCACATTTGCCTGGGTTTTCGCTGAGATTCTCTTTTTATTCCAATTATTTCGATACCCTTCGACTTAATTCTTATGCACCTAAAAGTCCTAATGAGGGAATACGAATAGGAAAGAGGATGGTCAATGGCTAAGCAATCTGGGGGAGACAAGATCACGCGATATATCGTGATCGGCATGGTTGTGTTTGTACTAGCTGTCGGTGTCGTTTTTTCGGTGATGGGGAACAGAGCGTCAAATAGCGCTATTCCTTCCAGTGTTTCCAAGGCTGATGGGTATGGAATTGTCTTTAATGGAGAGTTGAAAGACGTCCCAAAGATTGATCTTTGGGAAGATCTTCAGTGCCCTGTCTGCAAGCAGTTTGAGGCGACAAACGGTGATTACATCAAGAAAGTAATTACTGAAAAGAAAGCAAAAGTTGTCTTCCACATCCTCTCTTTCATTGGACCGGAGTCAATCCTGGCAGCCAATGCAGTTGCATGTTCGGCGGATGAAGGAAAATTTCTACAATTCCACTCATACCTTTATAAGACGCAAGGGACTGAGAACTCCGGTGCATGGTCCAACGCAGGGCTTATTACTGCCGGGGCGGAAGCGGGACTTTCAGCCGGTAAGTTTAAGAGTTGCATCAATGACGGAACATACACAAGTTGGGTCAATGACGTAGCAAATGATGGAGCGGCCAAGAACATAAATTCCACCCCAACTGTTTTTGTGAATGGGAAACCACTAGATCGAAACACCCAGTACTTTGATGCAGCCGGATTCACCGCCGCTGTTGAAGGTAAATAGTATTTTCTGATGTTTCGTTCAATCCCAACGCCCAGCATCTCTGAAATTGGTCTGGGACCATTAACGATTCACTTCTACGCCCTGTGCATAGTTACCGGTATTGGGCTTGCAATTTACCTGGGTGATCGACGCTATCAACGTGCCGGCGGAGGTAAAAATGTAGTTCCAGATGTCGCTATCGCGGCAGTTCCTGCAGGAATTATCGGTGGCCGTCTGTATCACGTCATCACCTCCCCTGACGCCTACTTCGGTTCCAACGGGCATCCTCTCGATGCATTCAAAATCTGGCAGGGGGGTTTGGGAATTTGGGGCGCAATTGCGTTAGGGACATTTGTGGCGTGGAAACAGCATGAGAGATTGAAGCGTCAGGGTCGACCAGGAGTGCTCTCTTTTGGACAATTTGCCGATGCTCTGGCGCCTGGAGTCTTGCTCGCTCAAGCAATCGGTCGATTTGGCAATTGGTTCAATGCAGAACTTTTTGGAAAGCCAACAACGCTTCCGTGGGGTCTTGAAATACCAGTGGTTTCCAGACCTGTGGGATATGAATCTTTTCAAACTTTTCAACCAACTTTTCTCTACGAAGCTCTTTGGTGCCTTTTTGTAGCGTTCTTGATTGTCACGTTAGAGCACAAGTTCAAACCTGGACAGGGCTTTCTATTTTATATTTCTGCCTATTGCGTAGGACGTTTCTTTATCGAATCTATGCGCATCGATAATGCCCACACAATCGCCGGTCTTCGTGTCAATGTTTGGGTCAGCGTTGTTATTGCGCTGGGCGCGGCCTATCTCTTTTGGCGTCGCGGTCGCTCGGATAGACACCACGGAGCGAGCTCAAGCCACTGGTGAGATAGAGTTATTTTATGAGTTTAGAAGAGGTTTACAAAAGAAACATGCAACACCGAACCCATCGGGCTGGATGGTTACGGGCTGCGGTTCTTGGTGCAAATGATGGTTTGGTCTCAACTGCGAGTCTCATGATTGGCGTATCTGCCGCGAACGCAAATGATTTTCTCATCACAGTTGGTATCGCAGGGATAGTTGCAGGTGCCATGTCCATGGCGGTGGGTGAGTATATTTCGGTTCGTTCGCAGAACGACATTGAAGTATCAGATCGCTTGCTCGAGATAGAACATCTCGCAGCGTCCCCAGAATTGGAATTACTTGAACTTACCCACATTTACATCGAGCGTGGACTTTCCCCAGAATTGGCCCATCAAGTAGCCGTGGCGATGCATGAGAAGGATCCACTGGCTGCGCACTTGCGTGATGAATTGGGACAGCACCCTCATACGAAGGCGAGACCTGTCCAGGCGGCCGTCGCCTCCGCATTAAGTTTCGTACTCGGTGGCCTCATTCCTTTCGCTGGTGCTTTTGCCCCGACCCCAGGAACCCAGGCATGGAGCATTGTCGGATTTGCCTTGGCTGGTCTCGTGACCACGGGGATCATGAGCGCCAAATCATCAGGGAGCGCAATTCTCGTACCCACCGTAAGAGTGCTCATTGGTGGAAGCTTAGGTATGGCCATTACCGCAGGTATTGGCCAGTTGGTCCATCTCGCGAGGATTTAGGGAATCTGGGCCACCCTAAGAGTTGGTAGGATTTCACTCTGCGGTTCGCCAAGTCTGGCGATGTACGAGTTTTTGTCGGGCCATTGTTGTCCCTTCCTTTCGGACAACAGGAGCGATATCTCATGCAAGGTCTATCGGGTTTTCCTCGGGCGCAGGGTCTTTATGATCCTGCCTTTGAGCACGATGCATGCGGTGTAGCAATGGTTGCGACGTTGAACAAAGTTGCCACTCACGAGATCGTTGTGAAGGCACTGACGGCCCTTCGCAATCTTGAGCATCGTGGAGCGTCCGGTGCAGAACCGGATAGTGGAGATGGTGCGGGCATACTGATTCGCATTCCTGACAAATTCTTTCGCGAAGTTCTGCCATTCCAACTTCCCGAGCCGGGTTCGTATGCGGCGGGAATTGCCTTCATCTCGGATGATTCCAACATTGAGGAGGAGATTGCACGGATAGCCTTTGAGGAAGAGCTCGAGATTCTCGGGTGGCGCGATCTGCCCATAAATTCCTCGACTCTCGGCAAGACTGCCCTATCTGTCATGCCAACTTTCCGTCAACTTTTTCTTGCTGGAAAAGAGGGGGAGTCAGGGATCGAACTTGACCGACTCGCTTTCTGTTTCCGCAAGAGGGCCGAACACTCGCTCGCGCTTTATTTCCCATCACTTTCCTCTCAGACAATCGTTTACAAAGGTATGTTGACCACGGGCCAACTTGAAGTATTTTTCCCAGATCTTTCTGATGAGCGCGTGGTTTCTCCACTCGCCTTGGTCCACTCTCGTTTCTCGACAAACACTTTTCCATCGTGGCCGTTGGCCCACCCATACCGTTTCATCGCGCATAATGGCGAAATCAATACGGTCAAGGGAAACAGAAATTGGATGCGCGCACGCGAAGCGTTGCTTGAGAGCGATCTCTTCAAAGGTGATATTTCAAGAATTTTTCCCATTGTCGATATGCATGGAAGTGATTCAGCTTCGTTTGATGAAGTTCTTGAGCTTCTTTATTTAGGCGGACGCTCGCTTCCGCACTCTATTTTGATGATGATTCCAGAAGCTTGGGAGAATCACGCATCCATGTCGGAAAGCAGAAGAGATTTCTACGCTTTTCATGCTTCGCTGATGGAGGCATGGGATGGACCTGCTTGCGTGACGTTCACTGACGGTAATCAGGTTGGTGCGGTGCTTGATCGAAATGGATTGCGTCCATCTCGTTTCTGGGTCACAGAAGACGGTCTAGTAGTTCTTGCTAGCGAAGTCGGGGTTCTGGATATCGCAACCGAGCGGATCGTTCGTAAAGGTCGACTTCAACCTGGCAAAATGTTCTTGGTAGATATTGAAGCAGGCCGAATCATCGAAGACGAAGAAATTAAAGATGAATTGGCAACCGCTGCTCCATATAGTGAGTGGTTGCATGCGGGAATGGTTCGACTTGTTGACCTTCCTGCTCGAGAGCATATTGTCTATCCACACTCCTCGGTCATCCGTCGACAACGTGCGTTTGGATACACTGAAGAAGAACTTCGTATCCTCATTTCTCCGATGGCGAGAAATGGTGCTGAACCACTTGGGTCAATGGGGACAGACTCTCCAATTGCAGCCCTCTCTGAACGTCCTCGACTTCTCTTCGACTACTTTTCGCAATTATTTGCGCAAGTAACCAATCCTCCACTCGATGCAATTCGAGAAGAATTGGTCACTTCTTTGGCGGGTGCGATTGGTCCAGAACACAATCTTCTTGATCCCGGTCCTGCATCCTGCCGTCACATCCAATTGGATTTCCCAGTAATCGACAATGACGAATTGGCAAAAATCATTCATGTGAACGCTGATGGGGATCATCCTGGATTTGCTGCGCACATCGTGCGTGGTCTCTTCCCTATTGCAGGCGATGGAGAATCGCTTCGAAAGAGGCTCGATGAGATTCGGGCTGAAGTCTCTCAGGCAATCGCAGAAGGCGCACGACTCATCGTTCTGTCAGATCGAGACGGAGACGCTGACAACGCGCCTATTCCTTCACTTCTTCTGACCGCAGCAGTCCATCACCATTTGATTCGCGAAAAGACTCGCACCAAAGTCGGTTTAATCGTTGAGGCGGGTGATGTTCGAGAAGTTCACCATGCTGCTGTGTTGGTTGGCTATGGCGCCGCCGCAATTAATCCATATCTTGCGATGGAGAGTGCAGAAGACTTAGTTCTCCAGGGAGTTATCACTGGGATTACTCCAGAAAAAGCAGTTCGCAACCTTATTAAGGCTCTGGGAAAAGGTGTCCTGAAGGTAATGTCCAAGATGGGTATCTCCACCATCGCATCGTACACAGGGGCCCAAGTCTTTGAAGCAATCGGGCTTTCCCATGAATTGGTTGATGAGTATTTCGTCGGCACGACTTCGCGTCTCGGCGGCGTAGGTCTCAATGTGATTGCAGAAGAGACGATTGCGCGCCACCACATTGCCTATCCACCCGGCGGCGAAATTCCAGGCACTAAACGATTGCCAATCGGCGGCGAGTATCAGTGGCGCCGCGAAGGCGAACCACACCTCTTTAATCCTGAGACTGTTTTTACTCTCCAGCATTCGACGCGCAGTAAGAGATTCGATGTTTTTAAGCGATACACGCGCCAAGTCGATGATCAGAGCAGAGCGCTCATGACACTGCGTGGGCTTTTCGAGTTCAGAGCAGGGGTTCGTGCGCCAATCTCGATTGACGAAGTCGAACCAGTTGAAAGCATTGTGAAGCGCTTCTCCACCGGTGCAATGTCCTATGGTTCCATTTCTCAAGAAGCGCATGAAACCATGGCAATCGCGATGAACCGCTTGGGCGGTAAGTCCAATACTGGAGAAGGTGGAGAGGATCCTGATCGCTTTGTCACCATGCCTAACGGAGATTCGAAACGCTCCGCAATAAAACAAGTTGCCAGTGGTCGTTTTGGCGTGACAAGTGAGTACTTGGTCAATGCTGATGACATTCAGATAAAGATTGCCCAGGGAGCAAAACCGGGTGAAGGCGGACAGCTTCCCGGAGGCAAGGTCTACCCATGGATTGCAAAAGTACGATATTCCACTCCAGGGGTTGGATTAATTTCACCGCCTCCACATCACGATATTTACTCCATTGAAGATCTTGCCCAGTTGATTCATGATCTCAAGAATGCAAACAAGAATGCTCGTATCCACGTCAAGTTGGTCGCTGAAGTTGGAGTCGGAACCGTCGCTGCGGGTGTGAGTAAAGCGCATGCTGACGTAGTGTTGATATCCGGGCACGATGGTGGAACTGGCGCATCACCGCTCACATCTTTGAAGCATGCAGGAGCGCCCTGGGAACTTGGTCTGGCCGAGACGCAGCAGACACTCCTTCTCAACGGACTACGGGACCGAATTGTCGTACAGACAGATGGTCAGTTAAAGACGGGACGAGACGTCGTGATTGCAGCCCTGTTGGGTGCTGAGGAATATGGCTTTGCGACTGCTCCGCTGGTTGTTTCAGGTTGCATCATGATGCGGGTCTGCCATCTGGACACATGTCCAGTTGGAGTCGCCACTCAGAACCCAGAACTTCGCAAGCGGTTCTCTGGAAAGCCCGAGTTTGTCGAAACATTCTTCCAATACATTGCCCAAGAAGTGCGCGAGTACTTGGCACAACTTGGCTTGCGGACTTTAGAGGAAGCTGTTGGCCGCATCGAGATGCTTGAGACTCAAGATGCAGTCAATTATTGGAAGGCGAGCGGGTTGGATCTTTCTCCACTGCTCACTCGCCCGACAGGGGATGGGCCGTTTCATCAAACCATTAGTCAAGATCACGGTTTAGAGGCAGCTTTGGATAATCAACTCATCGAACTTTCGCAGCCCGCTCTAGATAATCGCGAACGGGTTCAGATTGATATTCCGGTCCGCAATGTCAACCGCACGGTAGGTACAATGCTTGGCGCAGAGATTACTAGACGATTTGGAAGTGCCGGACTCCCTGCGGATTGCATAGAAATCACCCTTCGTGGATCGGCTGGGCAGTCCTTGGGTGCCTTTATTCCGCAAGGTCTTACGTTGCGATTAATCGGCGATTCAAACGATTATGTTGCCAAAGGAATTTCGGGCGGGCGTGTGATTCTCTCTCCTAGCGCCGATGCCAAGTTTGCATCTCATGAGAACGTCATTGCAGGAAACGTGATCGGTTATGGCGCGACATCGGGGGAGATCTTTATACGAGGCGTTGTCGGGGAAAGGTTCTGTGTGCGCAATTCGGGCGCAACGGCCGTTGTTGAAGCTATCGGTGATCACGGGTGTGAGTACATGACAGGTGGACTGGTCCTCGTACTTGGAGCGACGGGACGCAACTTTGCTGCGGGCATGTCCGGTGGAAGGGCTTTCGTCCTTGACTTGGATCACGCTCTGGTTAATACCGAGATGGTAGACATCGTCGCAGTGCCACACGACCAGCGCGACTTGCTCTACTTATTGGTCTCCAATTTCTACTCTGAAACTGGTTCGGAAGTCGCCTCCGAATTGCTTGAAGACTGGGAATCCTCACTGCTTAGAATTTCGATGGTTATGCCCCGAGATTACGCACGCGTCCTGGAAGCAGTGAAGAGGGCCCTTGACGAAGGAGCTCCATCTGATAAATATGTCATGGAGGTCGCAAATGGCTGATCCAAAGGGCTTTATGACTACGCCGAGAGAGTTGCCGGCCCGGCGTCCAGTGAATGTGCGCATTCAAGATTGGAAAGAGGTGTACGAACCTCAACCTTTCGACCAGTTGCAGAAGCAGGCGGGACGTTGCATGGATTGCGGAATTCCTTTCTGCCACCAAGGTTGTCCGCTCGGCAATTTAATACCAGAATGGAACGATCTGATTTGGCGAGGTGATACGGCAGAAGCCATTGCCCGGCTGCATGCAACAAATAATTTCCCCGAATTTACGGGAAGGCTATGTCCGGCTCCCTGTGAAACTGCCTGCGTTGTCGCAATAAATTCAACTGCAGTCACGATAAAGCAGGTGGAACTTCGAACTATTGAAGAGGCATTCGAAGCAGGAGAGGTCCAGCCACTTCCACCTGATCGGCTCACGGGTAAGACAATTGCGGTCATTGGCTCTGGGCCTGCTGGCCTTGCGGCAGCTCAGCAACTCACACGTGCCGGTCACACCGTGGCCGTGTATGAGCGCGCTTCACAAGTTGGTGGATTACTGCGTTTTGGAATCCCTGAATTCAAAATGGAGAAATCAGTTCTTGATCGACGAATTGCACAAATGGAAGCAGAGGGTACTCGCTTTCGGCCAGGCGTTGATGTTGGAAAAGAAATAAGTGGCCAGCAGTTGCGCACTCGCTATGACGCAGTCGTACTTGCCGTTGGCGCAACTCAGGCGCGCGATCTTCCGATCGAGGGTCGCGAACTTACCGGGATATTCCAAGCCATGGAGTACCTACCTTGGGGAAATTTGCAATCGCAAGATG
Source organism: Candidatus Nanopelagicaceae bacterium (assembly GCA_041659345.1). GTDB lineage: Bacteria > Actinomycetota > Actinomycetes > Nanopelagicales > Nanopelagicaceae > QYPT01. Next base: position 39,870 of record JBAZYI010000005.1, read on the forward strand.
TCGAACCCGCAATCAATGTTCACGGTAAGCATGTAGTCATTCTCGGGGGAGGAGATACAGGGGCCGACTGTCTCGGAACTGCTATCCGCCAAGGTGCGGCAAGCATCACTCAATTAGAAATCATGCCTCGACCAACAACTGAGCGTCCAAGCTCTCAACCATGGCCAACGTACCCAATGATTTTTAGAGTTTCGAGTGCGCATGAAGAGCTCGATAATCGAGTTTTCTCTGTGTTAACGCAGAAATTTCTAGGTGACGAGGATGGGAATCTCCGTGCACTCTCTCTTGTAGAGACAGAATTTGTCGATGGGAAGTTCCAGCCGATAGCAGGGACTGAGTGGGAATTACCTGCGGATTTTGCCTTCCTCGCTATGGGATTTGTAGGGCCCGAGAAGAACGAATTGCTCACTCAACTTGAAGTGACCTTTGACGAACGTGGGAATGTAGAACGAAGTGATGACTATCAAACGGCCACTGAGGGAGTTTTTGTTTGTGGTGATGCTGGTCGTGGGCAATCCCTAATTGTCTGGGCGATCGCTGAAGGACGCAGTGCGGCTGCATCTATAGATGCATTTCTCATTGGACGGACTCAACTTCCTTCCCCGATACTTCCAACCGCACGCCCCATGATGGTTTAAGGTAGATAAATGCGAAGAGCCAAGATAGTTTGCACGATGGGTCCTGCCGTTGACACTCCGGAGAAAGTTCGTCAATTAATCGCCGCCGGAATGAACATGGCACGGCTCAATCTTTCTCATGGTAGCTACGAGGAGCATCAGGCTCGCCTAGATATGGTGAGGATGTCCGCGTTGGAGCACGGCGAAGCGGTGGCGATATTGGTGGACTTGCAGGGGCCGAAAATTCGCCTTGCTCGCTTTATTGACGGACCATACGAACTTTTCCGCGGAGATACTTTTACGATTACGACGGATGAGGTTGACGGTACAAGGGAGCGAGTCGGGACGACCTATAAGGGACTTCCTGGTGATTGCAAACCCGGAGATCGCATTCTCATTGATGACGGAAAAGTCACCGTGGAAGTTGTGGAGGTAGATGGCAATGACGTCGTGACCACGGTCGTCGAACCGGGCATGGTTAGCAATAATAAAGGTATCAATCTGCCTGGGGTTGCCGTCTCCGTTCCTGCGCTTTCCGAAAAGGATATGGATGACCTTCGTTGGGGGTTGAAAGCAGGAGCAGATTTCATTGCTCTCTCCTTCGTTCGAAGTGCCGACGACATTGTCGGTGTTCATAAGATTATGGACGAAGTTGGTATACGCGTTCCGGTCATCGCGAAAATTGAGAAGCCACAAGCAGTGGCAAATCTTGAGGCAATTATCGATGCCTTCGACGGAATCATGGTTGCACGAGGCGATTTGGGAGTCGAACTTCCAATTGAAGATGTACCGCTCGTTCAGAAACATTGCGTGGAACTGGCTCGCGAATCAGCCAAACCGGTAATCGTTGCAACCCAAATGCTTGATTCTATGATTTCCAATTCCCGCCCGACACGCGCCGAAGCCACTGATTGCGCTAACGCAGTCTTAGACGGCGCGGATGCGCTCATGCTCTCCGGCGAAACGAGTGTCGGAGAGTTTCCAATTGAGGCCGTCCAAACCATGGCACGCATTATTGAACGGACCGAGGAAGGTGGTCTTGACCGAATCCACGCTCTCCTTCATTCTCCAAAAACGAAGGGGGGTGCAATTACTTGGGCAGCAGCTGAAGTGGGCGAGACTCTCAATGCAAAATTCTTGGTGGCTTTTACCAAGAGTGGCGATTCGGCACGACGTATGGCGAGGTTGCGGTCTCGGATTCCAATTTTGGCTGTAACGCCAGATATCGGTACATACAATCGCATGGCTCTCACGTGGGGTGTTGAGTCATTGCTTGCACCAATCGTGAGTACGACCGATGAAATGGTGAAACAGATTGACGCAGTTCTCCTTGATTCTGGGCGAGCCCAATCCGGAGAGTTTGTCATGATCGTGGCAGGGGCTCCTCCGGGTATCCCTGGTTCAACCAATGCAATGCGAGTGCATCGCGTGGGCGATGCCGTTGGTGGGGTTGCCCCGGCATATCGCTAGTTCTCATTAATTCATAGCCGCCCCACTATTCGCTAGACTATGCAGCGCGCCTCGGTACTCCAACGGTAGAGAGGGCAGTCTCAAACACTGCATAGTGTCGGTTCGAATCCGACTCGGGGCACATGACATCTTCACAGACCACATCTTCAAAAGCCAAGGGCTCTCGCATTGTGGTCGCTGAAGACGAGGCCATAATCCGAATGGATCTTGTGGAAATGCTCACCGAAGCTGGATACCAAGTCGTGGGTCAAGCGAGTAATGGACAAGAGGCAATAGACCTTGTGAGGGAGAGCAAACCTGATCTGGCCATACTTGACGTGAAAATGCCGGTGCGCGATGGAATCTCCGCTGCCGAGGAGATCATTCACATCGCGCCAGTTCTGATGCTCACGGCGTTTAGTCAGAAGGAATTAGTTGAACGTGCTCGCGATGCAGGCGTTATGGCTTACGTGGTGAAACCGTTTTCAGTTACAGACCTCATACCGGCGATGGAAATTGCAATGAGTCGACATAAGCAGATGACGTTTCTGGCGAATGAAGTGGCTGATTTGCAAGAGCGCCTGGAGACGCGGAAGCTTATTGATCGGGCAAAGGGAATTCTGATGGCAGCACTTAACCTGAGCGAACCCGAAGCCTTCTCATGGATCCAGCGCGCGGCCATGGACCGACGGATGAGTATGAAGGAGGTAGCGCTCGCAGTTATCTCGCCAAGCGCGGTCCCTGAGCGTTAAATCTTCGTTACCTCTTTGTTATATTTACTATTCGTGCCGTTTCAGTCGTAAAAGCCTTGTATAGCGCACATCCTCCCGATAATCTCATGCCCTCCCTGTCCCGGGACATAAGAAACAGGAAGGCACTACATGAAGAAGTCGTATCGTGCTATTAGCGTCATCGCAACTGTTGCGCTGGCCGCTACTGCACTAGTAGCTGGAACTTCAGCAGCGCAAGCCGCATCGAAGGTTCTAACAATTTCGACCGATCTTCCTCTTCAGGGATCATCGTTCGACTCTAACGATTCAACCAACAAGGCAATTGCACTCTACTTGAAGCAGATCAAATACAAGGCCGGTAAGTACACAGTCAAGTTAAAGGTCTACGACGACGCGACTGCTGCCAAGGGTGGTTGGGATGATGCCAAGTGCGCAGCCAATGCCCAGGCGCAC
>JBAZYI010000006.1:0-42842 GCA_041659345.1 Candidatus Nanopelagicaceae bacterium
GACACCGCGTTCGATCAGGGCAGTGACCGCCCCGGCATCGACTGTGAGGCGACCATTGGGTGTGGATGCGTGTGCGAGCCAGAGTAAACGTGAATTGGTCTTGGAAGGTTGGGCGTGGAAATAGGTTCCAACATCTTCGCCGTCGAGTGCCTTTCCTGATTGAGCAAGGGAGGTAAGCAACATTGGAATTCCGGCGCTTGTAGAGATGCGAGCGGCCTCAACTTTAGTGACCATCCCACCGCTACCAACTCCCGAGGCTCCGACTCCGCCAATAGTCTTTTCATCTATATCGGTAACTGACTCAACATCGCTGATTCGTTGCGCGCCAACTTTGGTGGGAGGCGCGTCGTAGAGAGCGTCAATATCTGAGATCAGAACGAGAAGGTCCGCTCCGATGACGAGTGAGACGAGGGCTGCAAGACGGTCGTTATCTCCGAACCGGATTTCCTGGGTACCGACCGTGTCATTCTCATTGATGATTGGAACAACGCCGAGTGCCAGCAAACGGTAGAGGGTGCGCTGTGCATTCTTGTAGTGCGAGCGATGAATGACATCTTGGGTGGTCAGAAGAATTTGGGCCGCCGTTGTGTGATGGCGTGCAAAACTCTCCGTGTAACGGTGAAGGAGTAGCCCCTGACCTACTGCGGCCGCAGCTTGTTGTGTTGCTAGGTCCTTAGGTCTGGTCTTGAGTCCCAGTGGAGCAAGTCCGGCAGCAATGGCACCGGAAGAAACGAGAACAACTTCTGCACCTCTCTCGCGACAGGTTGCGACGAGATCAACCAAGCGATCCACGGCCGAAGAATCCAATTCCGCCCCAGCTTTGCCGGTCAGCGAAGAAGAGCCGACCTTAATAACAATCCTTTTAGCCTGGGAGATATGCCCGCGACTCATTTACTTTCCTCAACCTCTAAATCTTCTTCAGCAGCCTCAGCCACATCTTCTGCATCCATTGCTAGTTCTCTTTCAAGCACAGGCGTGTGAGGATCTTCAACCGCAAATTCCCACTGACGAGCGAGTTCTTCATCGCTGAGTTGGTCTTGGACCTTCTCATAGCCCCGCCAGGGAGTGTCAAAGCGCTCATCTTGGCCACGTGCACCAAGGAGTTCGGCACCAGATTCAATTGTTGGTTCCCAGTCAAAAATAACAGCGTCATCGCCTTCGCCGACGCGTACTTCGCTTCCAGCAACAGCGCCCTTCTTGAGAAGTTCGCGCTCCACACCAAGTATCGCCATGCGATCTGCAAGATAGCCGATTGCCTCGGCATTCTTAAAGTTGGTCTGGCGCACCCAGCGAAGAATCTTTGTACCAGTAATAGAGAATGAGCCGTCTTCATTTGGAATGACGACGAAACCCGAGTCATCGACAGCTACAGGACGCAAGACAATGCGTGTGCGCTCCTCCGTCGCGGCGGCGGCGCGATTCTTCTGAATAACACGAGCCATAGCGTAGGTGAGGTCACGCAATCCCGCGTGCGATGCGGCCGAGACTGGATAAACCTCATAGCCACGATCGCGCAATGCCTGCGCAACCATGTCAGCCATTGCCGCGCCATCCGGGAGATCTACTTTGTTGAGAGCAATAATGCGCGGCCGATCTTCGAGACCACCATATTCGGCCAATTCGTTTTCGATAATATCTAAATCCTGAATTGGGTTGCGATCTGTTTCCAACGTGCCGCAATCCAGAACTTGAACGAGTGCGGCGCACCGCTCCACGTGACGGAGAAATTCGTGACCAAGACCCTTGCCCTGGCTTGCCCCAGGAATAAGTCCGGGGACATCTGCAACCGTAAAGCGAGTCTCCCCTGCTTCCACCACGCCAAGATTGGGAACAAGAGTGGTGAAGGGATAATCCGCGATCTTAGGACGTGCCTTAGACATTGCAGCAATAAGAGATGACTTTCCGGCGCTTGGATATCCAACTAGTGCAATATCTGCAACGCTTTTGAGTTCGAGAATAAGTTTGCGCTCATCCCCTGGCTCGCCCAGAAGAGCGAATCCCGGTGCGCGACGTTTGGAAGAGGCTAGCGCCAAGTTTCCGAGGCCACCGTGTCCGCCCTGCGCGGCAATAAAAACAGTTCCATTGCCGACTAAGTCAGCGAGTTGGTTTCCTCTGTCATCGAAGACAACTGTGCCATTTGGCACTTTAAGAGTGAGATCCTCGCCAGCCGGCCCGTCTTTGCGATCGCCATATCCTGCGCGACCGGATGTTGCCTTGCGATGGGGTGAGTGGTGATAATCAAGAAGTGTTGTGACGTTCGGATCGACAATGAGTCTGATATCTCCACCGCGACCACCGTTGCCACCATCGGGTCCGCCGAGAGGTTTGAACTTCTCGCGGTGAACAGAGACGCAACCGTCTCCGCCCTTTCCGGCAGAGGCGAAGAGCGTCACGCGATCAACGAATGTTGTCATGTGCACTCCCTTCAACTGTCGGTGGTTTTAAAGAAAATAAAAGAGCGGGTCCGATTGCACGGCCCGCTCATTTATGAGTACCGAGAACTAGGCGACGGGGACCACATTCACAACGCGGCGTCCGCGAGCGCGACCGAATTCAACTGCGCCAGCTGCCATTGCAAAAAGTGTGTCATCCTTGCCGCGTCCTACATTTGCGCCTGGGTGGAAGTGGGTGCCACGTTGACGGACGAGGATCTCGCCGTTCTTGACTACCTGTCCGCCGAAGCGCTTAATTCCGAGGTATTGCGCGTTTGAGTCGCGACCATTTCGTGTCGATGAAACGCCCTTTTTACTTGCCATCTCTCAACTCCTTAGTTCATGCCGTTGATGGCAGTGATAAGTACGCGTGTGTTCTTCGAACGGAAACCCTGACGACGGCGGTAGCCGGTCTTGTTCTTGTAACGAAGAATGTCGATCTTCTTGCCTTTGGTCTCATCCACGATCTCCGCGGTGACTTTTACGCCTGAGAGGACCTTTGGGTCGGTCGTGACGGTTGCACCGTCAACGACGAGAACTGCAGGGAAAGTTACGGATGAGCCAACAGCGGCGTCGATGCGATCGACTGTCACGGTGTCTCCGACGGCGACCTTCTCTTGGCGTCCGCCAGCCTTCACGATTGCGTACACGTAACAACTCCAGTTCTTTTGGCTTTCACGCTTATTTGGCACTTCTAGGATAAAAAGACCACTAAGCAGAGGCTTAGGGTACGGAAGTAAGACCCCCTGGGTCAAACTGAGACCGATTTACAGGCTCATTCTGACTCCCGATCCGGCTCCCAAACTTAGGCTCCTGGTGTGATCACTCCCGAACTTGCCGCGCGACGACGGCGTCGTCCCTTTGCTGGTTCGGGGGTGACAACATGCGGCATTTCTGAGGTTTCTGACTCTCCGGAGATTTCATAGTCCTCGCCAGTCTCTACTTCAGGTTCGACCTCTTCGATCTCAGTGACTTCATGCTCGATGGCATCATGGACGTCGCCAAGACCGTTCTGTCCTCCAAATGGAAGAGAAGGACGAGCCTTCACGGGATCAGTCTGAATATGAATTCCACGGCCGCCGCATGTTTCGCAAGGGGTTGAAAACGCTTCGATCAGACCTTGCCCAACTCGCTTACGAGTCATTTGAACAAGACCGAGTGAGGTCACTTCGGCGACCTGATGTTTGGTGCGGTCGCGACCTAGACATTCGACGAGACGACGCAGAACCAACTCGCGGTTGGATTCGAGAATCATGTCGATGAAGTCGATGACAATGATGCCACCGAGGTCGCGAAGACGCAGTTGTCGAGAAATCTCTTCGGCTGCTTCCAAGTTGTTCTTGGTGACAGTCTCTTCAAGACTTCCGCCTTTCCCGATGAATTTTCCGGTGTTGACGTCAATAACAATCATCGCTTCAGTGCGATCGATAACAAGTGATCCACCCGATGGGAGATAAACCTTGCGATCAAATGCCTTCGCTAATTGTTCATCCACTCGATAGTCGGTAAAGAGATCTCCCAGACCCGTCCACTTCTCAAGCTTTGATGTGAGCTCTGGTGCGATGAAGCCGAGATAGTTGTTAATTTCTTCCCATGCATCATTTCCTTGGATTGTGAGTTTACGGAAATCTTCATTGAAGATATCGCGGATGACTCGTACTGCCAGATCTGGCTCTGAATAAAGAAGGGCTGGTGCGTGGAAATTCGGGTTTTCAGATTTAGCGACGATGTCATCCCACTGAGACTTCAATCGCGCTACATCTGCCTCTATTTCTGCATCGCTTGTTCCTTCTGCGGCGGTACGAACAATGACGCCCGCTTCTTCAGGAACAATGGCTTTAAGGATTGTTTTCAAACGCGCGCGTTCTGGCTCTGGAAGTCGACGGCTAATACCGCTCATTCCACCGCCGGGAACATAAACCAAATATCGACCTGGAAGGCTGATCTGACTTGTTAGACGAGCACCCTTCTGCCCGATCGGATCCTTTGTCACCTGAACAAGTACTGGTTGTCCGGTCTTCAAAACCATTTCAATCTTACGTGGTTGTGAGTCAGAAATTCCGGCAGCATCCCAGTTCACTTCGGCCGCATAGAGAACCGCGTTGCGGCCCTTTCCAATATCAACGAATGCTGCTTCCATGCTTGGAAGAACATTCTGTACGCGACCCAAATAGACGTTGCCGACGTACGAAACATTGGTATGACGGTTGACGTAATGCTCAACCATAATCTTGTCTTCGATCACACAGATCTGAGTGCGGTCTCCAATTTGGCGGACCAACATTTCGCGGTCAACATTTTCGCGACGCGCAAGAAATTCGCCTTCGGTAATAATTGTTCCGCGCTTTCGGTACGGCTCGCGATATTCACTTCGCGCTTCACGAGTGCGACGAGGTGCGCGATCACGCGCTGCACCACGGGCTGGACGCTCGCGAACTTCACGAGGCTCACGCGGTTCTCGGACCTTTACAACTGTGACGACACCATCTTCTTCAACGGTCTCACCCGGGGTGACTCCATCGACGGATGAGCGGCGTCGACGCCGTCTGTGGGTGGCGCTCTTCTCCAATTCTGACTCTGCGCTGTCATCTGATTCGGTGGATTCAACGTCCACCTCGTTTGGACGACGGCGACCACGGCCCCCTCTGCGACGGCGGCGACCACGGCTTTCTGCGTCGGCCGAAGAACTGGCCACTTCTGACTCACCTGCGACGGCAATGGCGGCCGGAACTGCTTTCTTCCGTGAGGTGGCCTTTTTGACGACACTCTCAGCAGCTGGTTCTTCAGTCGCAACCTTGCCACGGGAGACACGCGCTGGTTTCGCCTGCGCCACGGGGGCCGCTTGAAAGATCGGAACGGGAATCGCCGCGGCGTTCTTCTTAACGGAGGTCTTTTTTGCGACAGGCTCAGCCTTTTCGACGGGAACCTGTGCAACTTTCTTAGCCGCACGCTTGCGCGGCGTTTTTGGCTCGATAGCCATATCTAGTACCAAATCCTCTATGCGTTCAAATAAACGCGCTCATGCTCGCTTCCGAGCAAATCTTTGTTGAGTTCGCGCTGGCGGTAACCGCAATGAAATCGCGAGCCGCGCTGAACTTTGGTCTAAGTATGGCAGAAAGAGGGGTCAAAGCCCAACGCAATGCCCGTGAGCGCGCCTGATTGCCTCTTTGACCTCTTTAGCCCCGTTGACGCGCGTAAACATTTTGGAGCAGACCGATGCCAATGAGGTTGGCGAACATGCTCGATCCGCCGTAGGAGATAAATGGCAGGGGCACGCCCGTCATGGGCATCAGCCCCATGGTCATTCCTATATTTTCAAATGCTTGGAAAGCAAACCACGCAATAACGCCGGTACAGACAAGCCTGCCAAAGAGATCTTGCGATCTTCGAGCTATTCGGAAAGCTCGAAGAAGAATGATCAGGAAGAGGAGCAAGATAAATGAACTCCCCACAAAACCAAGTTCCTCACCTGCCACCGTAAAGATGAAGTCGGTCTGCTGTTCGGGAACAAAACGTCCATTGGTCTGAGGACCATTAAAGAGTCCCTTGCCAAGAAGGCCGCCAGATCCAACCGTAATTCTTGACTGGCGTAATTGATAACCACTTTCTTGCGGATCGGCAGAGGGGTTAACAAAAGATTGCAATCTCTTCACCTGATACTCGCTCAGGACTCCAATCTTCACCGCTGTAAATCCACCCATGAGCGCAACTATGAGTAGGCCGGCGACCCACCGCGATGGTGCTCCAGAAACCGCGACAATAGTCACCACCGATGCACTAATAATAATGACTGTTCCCATATCGGGCTGGATAAGAATTAAGAGAATCGGGAGTGCGGCAATGAGAAGTGCTCTCACTACATCCTCGTGCGTGGGTGATTCTCGATCATGAATCCGCTCTGAAAGAACCATCGATATTCCAACGATGATGGATATCTTCGCGAGTTCGGCAGGTTGAATCTGAAAACCACCAGGAAGAGATATCCATGCCCGCGCGCCGTTGACCGTACTTCCGATACCGGGAATCAAGACCGCTATCAATCCGAGAACACTCGCCAAATAGAGAATTGGAGTGTAAGCGCGCAATAATCTGTAATCAACGAGGGTGGCGCTCACCGCAAGAAAGCCACCAATAAGAATATTGATGACGTGACGCTTGAGGTAGTACTGAGGATCAAGTCCCATCCCGGCGTACCAAAAACGAGTCGCTGAGTACACGAGAAGCGTTCCGATAATCAGTAGGCCCGCAACTGCGATCGTCAGAATCGGATCAAACCCTGTCATCAAGGAAGGGCGACGAGCCCGACGCCTGGAAGTCATTGGTGCGCTCATTTGGAAAAGAGTCTCATGGTTGGCGATATTCGTGGAAGCGCACTCGGCGGCCCAGATGGGAAGAGAGCCTTGCCAGGAACCAACTCGTTCCCAACGACTCCGAAAATAGAATTATAAATTTTACGCACTCCAAGCCCGCTCACTTCCGAACCAAACCCACCTTGGCTCACCATCATCACGACGGCGTAGCGTGGTTTCTCGGTGGGCCCAAAAGACGCGAACCAGGAGGTGTTGTCCTTCTTTGTCCCATCGGCATTGAGGCCAAAAACTTCTGCTGTGCCTGTTTTTCCACTGACCGCAATTGGGAAACCTGCGAAGACGAATCCGCCGGTACCGCTAATGACCACCTCGCGAAGGGCGCCTTGTAAGAATTTCAGGGTGGATTTCTTAGCCGGTAGCGTGCCCAAAACTTTCGGAGTAACGCGGGCTATAACTTTTCCTTCCGTCGTGACAATTGCTTCGCCAACCGTGGGTTGCCAAATTTTGCCGCCGTTGGCGATTGCCGCATACATCTGTGTGAGCTTGAGTGGCGTGATGACAGTATCGCCTTGACCGATGGAAAAGTTCACAGCATCACCACCTCGTATCTTGTCTCCATCGATGCAGTTTTCTTTGGCAAGTGCGACAAGAAATGTTGTCTGCTGGCTCTTTGGGGCACGCTTGGTGTAATTGCAATAGTAATTCTTGTTTTCGGCGAACCAAGCCTTGCGCCATTCGCGATCCGGCAGCCGACCGGCAGACTCGGCGGGAAGATCGATTCCCGTCTTCTTTCCGATTTGGAAGCCGCGGGCTGCGGAGAAGAAATAGTCATTAGCATTTTTCTTTGGAGATAGTCCGCCATCACGTAGCCATTCGTCGTAAGCAATCTTGTACCAAATGGTGTCACAGGAAATGGCAATCGCTTCCTTCATCGTGATTGTTCCTTGAGATTTGCTCTCAAAGTTTTGGAAGTCAATATTTCCAACCTTTACACTTGCAGGACAACTGTATGTTCCGTTCAAGTTGTATCCAGCATTTGCCGCGGCGAGAAGAGAAACAGATTTAAATGTCGAGGCGGGAGCAAAAAGTCCTTGCAATGCTCGCGAAAGTGCCGGCACTCCATTAGATTCGCTGAAGAGATCCCTAGCCTGCTTAAACGTCAAGCCCTTCTCCCAAATATTCGGATCATAAGTTGGGTACGAGGCAAGAGCCAATATGCGACCAGTTTTTACATCCATGACAACGGCTGCGCCCGAATCGCCGCGATTACCGTTTGCACGTGCTTGTGCAATTGCTTCCGACAATGCCTTCTCAGTTGCCGCCTGCAATCGCACGTCGATACTAGTCACGAGATGATCTCCTGGAATCGGAGGAACATTCTGCGCTTGTCGAGTGACGGACTCTTGTCGATCGACGATCACCGTGCGAATGCCTGGTTTTCCGCGTAAGTACTTGTCGTACTGATATTCCAAGCCCGCTTTTCCTATTGACTCGCTCCGATAGAAGTGAAAACCATCAGCACCGGATAGGTCCGACTCGGTGAGTGGGCCGACGTACCCAAGAATATGTGCAGCATTAGCCCCATCCTTTCCTGGGTAATTTCGCACAGCCACAGGCTTAGAGTCGATACCAGGATAGAGATCTGCCCGCTCAACGATCTGAAGTGCCTTGTTTGGATCCGCATCCTTCGTGATCGGAATCGGCTGGTAGCGAGTACCTGTCCAACATCCGGCCTGGACCGAATTAGGTATTTCCCCACAGAGTCGTGTTTGTAAATAAACGTTTGCATATTTAAGGCCGAGAAGCTTCGCCGTCTTTGCCAGAATAGCTTTGCCTCCATCTTCCTGGCGATCCAAAATACTTCTATCAACTGTGACGGCGAGTCCAACCCTGTTAAGCGCTAACGGAACTCCAGAAGAATCGACGATGAGTCCACGCGTAGCTGGAGTAACGATGTCGCGGCTTTGAATACTCAACGCGGCATCACGATATTTCGCTCCGGCTCCGATTTGCAAATAAAAGAGACGACCCATCAAGGCAAGCATGAGCGAAAGAATCAATGTCTGGGTAACAATCAAACTCAATCTCGAACGCTGGTTCACTGAAACTCCCGCGTTTCATAGATAGCGCGGTGAAGCCGTGAGGCCACGGGAAGGACAAAGGGGGAAATCGCCAAAGTCCAAAGGCCATTTCCGCCGATAGAACGGAGCAATTGGCGCATATTTCCGACTTCAAGCCCAAAAAGCGAATTCAAAAGTACATAGACGCAGATGGATATAACCACCGCGCCGGCGACAAATACCACCAGGCTCAAGGGGCTACCCCGGAGACTGTCATCTCCGTAGCGAAGGAAGGCGATTCCAAATCCAACGCCGGAGAGAATAAGAGCCCATTGGCCCATTGGCCCATTTGACGAGGGAGCCAGATCTAATAAGAACCCGCCGAAAAAGCCCCCGATAGCGCCAATCTCTGGCGAACTTAGTGCAGACCACGAAAGAACAAAAATGAGGAACAGGGAGAAGCCCCCTAAAGGCAGATGAACCTGATCGACAACCATGAATTCCACCGCATAAACGAAAAGGAAAATAAGTGCAGTATAGGAACCTCTTCTTGTGTACATAGGGTTCTAGTTTTTAGTCGCTGCCGAGTTGGATGGAGTTGCGGATGGGACACCTGAAGCAAATGGTGTCGGAGTAACGAAAATCGTGACCGTTGGAATTGGTGTAGGTGTTGGTTTTGCAGGGACGAGTGCGTCGCGGGGGTCTATCACGGGAGCTCTAAGGACAACTGCCACAACCGAGAGAGCATGTAGATGGGTGAAAAACTTGACTTCGGCCAGCTGTGAGACCAGACCGGCAGAATTCGGAACTGAAGTCACAACACCGACGGGCACTCCGGGTACGAATGGCTTGCCCCCTTCGCTTCCGCGAGCAACGAGTACATCTCCTCTTTTCACAGAAGACTGGCTATCAAGAAGTTGCAGCATCGCCCTGTCAGTCCCTTGACCGCTGAGAATTCCAATTTCTTGGCTTCCTGCAATCCGAACGCCAATTCGAAATGCCGGGTCGGACTCAAGAAGGACAAGTGAAGTGGATGCATACACCTCTTTTACAACGCCGACGAGACCATCACCACAAATAACTGTCATGTCTCTCGTTATGTGGGCGTTGGCTCCAATATCAATTGTTATCGACTGACTGAAAGAAAGACTCGTTCCTTGAGAAATTACTTTGGCACTCACTATTTTGTATCCGCCAGTGCCAGCCAAATTCAAAATCGATTTGAGTTGCTTTATCTGAGCATCAGTACCTTTAAGATCGATCAGGCTTCTCCGAAGTTTTGCATTCTGATCTACAAGGCTTGTGAGTTGTGTACGAGTGCGACCTAGGTGTGCGACATCAGAGAAAAAATTGCCGATTGGAGTGAATGCCGTGCTCGCAACTCGCTGGAAGGGACCAAGAACGCTCTGAGTTCCTTGACGCAGGCTGGATATGAGTTGCACGCCTCTCATATCCAATGTAATCAGAAAGAGAGAGGTGACAATCAAAGTCACCAGCAACAGGCGACTTCTGTTGTCGCCGCCATATCGCATGACAGATTACCTATCGACGAGGTTCGGAGATCAAGACTTTCTCTAAAGCCTCAAATTCTTCGATACATTTTCCGGTGCCCTCTACAACTGCATCAAGAGGGCGATCTGCGATGTGAATCGGCATCCCTGTTTCGCGACGAAGACGCTCGTCGAGTCCACGAAGGAGGGCTCCACCACCTGTGAGAACAATGCCGCGGTCCATCAGATCGCTAGCCAACTCGGGTGGAGTCTTATCAAGCGTGCTCTTGACTGCGTTGACGATTGCGTTGACAGGCTCTTCAATTGCTTTACGAATCTCAGCAGCGGTCACAACAATGGTCTTAGGCAATCCAGTCGCTAAATCGCGACCACGAATTTCTGCGTCTGGTTCGCCTTGAATTGGGTAGGCAGAGCCAATGGCCATTTTGATTTCTTCTGCGGTGCGCTCTCCCAATAGAAGTGAGAATTCGCGCTTAACCCAGTTAATGATGGCTTGGTCTAGTTCGTCTCCACCAACACGGATCGAAAGCGCTGTGACAATTCCACCCAACGAAATAACCGCAACTTCGGTCGTACCGCCGCCAATATCAACAACCATGTTGCCAGTCGGTTCGTGAATTGGAAGGCCAGCACCGATTGCCGCCGCCATTGGTTCTTCAATGATGTAAACCTTCCGTGCACCTGCTGCGTAACCGGCATCTTTAACCGCGCGCTGCTCCACACCGGTTATACCTGATGGGACACAGACGACGATACGTGGTTTGGCAAGGTAACGACGTCGGTGCACCTTCTGAATGAAGTAGCGGAGCATCCGCTCAGTAGTATCAAAGTCAGCAATAACGCCATCCTTAAGTGGGCGGATCGCGACAATATTTCCTGGGGTACGTCCAATCATCTTTTTGGCTTCATGGCCAACGGCAAGAATCGCGCCGGTATCTTGATTGACAGCTACAACGCTTGGTTCGTTGAGCACAATGCCGCGTCCACGCACATAAACGAGGGTATTTGCGGTCCCCAAGTCGATGGCCATATCGCGGCCAATAAATGACATTCTGTTGCTCATGTATTCCTCTCAGCTGTTCCTGTAGATCCACCAAAGAAAATCTCTATTTCGCGTTCGGCTGACTCAACTGAATCAGATCCGTGAACGATGTTCTGAACAACTTTCGTACCTTGATCGCGAGCGAGGTCTCCGCGGATTGTTCCAGGAGTAGCAATCGTCGGATCAGTAGCACCCGCGAGAGATCTGAATCCCTCAATGACGCGATTACCTTCAGCAATCATCGCCACGATCGGACCCGAGAGCATGAATTCAACGAGTGGTTCGAAAAATGGTTTGCCGGCGTGTTCTGCATAATGACGCTCGAGCGTTGCACGGTCTGCACTCATCATCTTTAGAGCAGAAATTGAATAACCTTTGGTTTCGATCCGTGCGATAACTTCGCCAACTAGGCCACGGCGTACGCCATCGGGCTTTACCAATACTAATGTTCTCTCTAGCTGTCTCTCTCGGCTCACCCCGAGAGTCTAATCGGTCTATTGACTCTTGTGACCCGCGCTCTTGCCGGCCTTCAGAAGGGCCGCCCTAGCCGCCTCCCCCTTGCGTCCGACCACAATCGCCGCGACCCAGAGACCACCAAAAAGTGCTCCAAGAAAAAATAGGGGGGTCGCAACGAACCCGTAGGCAATCATGGCTACTTGAAGTATCGACCCAAGAATCCACCCCGAACGCTTACGGAGCATCCCTGCCGCGATAATGATGAGAAAGGCAATTACTCCGCCGAGGATTAGGACTCCGCCGCTTTCATTTTTCGAAGCGATAAGAACAGCAAAACCCATCACCATCACTTCCATGGCGAGTACCGCAGACCCTAAAACTTTCATATCCCGATCAATCTCTTGAGAGCCGCTTGAGAATTGTCCGAGCCTGTCCGACCGTAACAACAGAGCCGGTTATGACGATTCCAATCGAGTCTTCGCTGAGCGGGCGACGTGCATCAGTTATGGCGCGCTTGATTGCATCTTCCAAATGTTCGATCTTCATTACGCGATCCGATCCAAAAATTCTCGTCGCAATTCTTTCAACTTCAGATGCAGGCATCGCGCGGGTTGATTCACTTGCGGTAACAATGATTGAACTCAATACAGGTTCGAGCTCAGCAAGAATTCCTTCCACGTCTTTATCAGCGAAAGCCGCGAATATCCCAATTATTTCATCAAAAGTAAATTCCGTCTCGAGAGTTTCGGCAATTGCTTTTGCCCCGTGTGGATTATGAGCAGCGTCCAATATGACTGTTGGATCGCTGTGAACAATTTCGCACCGTCCCGGGGAAGTGACGGCAGCGAACCCTTCCTGCACTGACTCGAGAACTAGTTCTTCACCGCCAAAGAACGCCTCCACTGCGGCGAGGGCGGTGGCAGCATTCGCCCCTTGGTGCTTGCCATGCAATGGCAGGAAAATATCGTCGTATCGCTGACCTAAGCCATTAATGCTGATTAATTGACCCCCCACTGCGATTGCCCGACTCTCCAGCGAGTACTCAACTCCTTCACGCGCAACGATGGCCTCAACCTCAGCAACTCGACGCATTAGTTCGACCGCCGCCTCTGGTTCTTGTCTTGCAAGAATCACGGATGAGCCGGGCTTGATGATTCCGCCTTTTGTTCTGGCAATTTCAGTGAGCGTATTCCCGAGATACGCGGTGTGGTCGAACCCAATAGGAGTGATAACCGAAACAGCAGCCTCCACCACATTGGTGGCGTCCCATTCCCCGCCCATTCCAACTTCAATGACACCAATATCGACGGGCCACTCGGCGAAGGCGACAAATGCAATGGCGGTCATCGCTTCGAAGAATGAAATCGGATGTTCGAATTTTTGATCCATCAAATCGATATAGGGCGCAACATCGTTATAAGCGAAGATAAAATCCTTGGGTTGGATCGGTTCGCCATTGATAGCGATTCGCTCAAGAAAGCTCTCCAAGTGCGGGCTTGTAAATCGGCCCGTGCGAAGGCCATGAGCGGCCATGAGGGAATCAATCATGCGGGCCGTGGTTGTTTTTCCATTTGTTCCGCCGACGTGGATCGTTGGATAGCTCAATTGCGGCGAGCCAAGGTGGTCTACGAGGGCCGAAATACGCTCAAGAGTCGGCTCAATTCTCGTTTCAGGCCAACGAGCCTCTAACGCTGTCTCGATAGCGTAAATGCGCGCTTGATCTTCGGCGCTCATCATGAAGAAGGGAGTTTCGCGAGTTGGGCGTTTATCCGAACAATCTCTGCATCCGTCTTTGCCAACCGTTCTCGAATCTCTGTCACAACGTTTACTGGCGCCTTAGCCATGAAATTCTCGTTTGAGAGTTTGATGTCAGCGGTCTCTCGATCCTTCTGCGCGGTAGCCAAATCCCTAGTAAGACGACTTCGTTCTGCGCCAACATCAACGGCTCCCGATAGATCTAGTTCGACTTTCACTGCACCGATTTCAAGAGTCGCACTCGGAACGAAGAGCACGTCCTCTTCAGGGTGGTCAATTCGCAGGACAAATCGCATGGCGGCGTCGTATCGAGCAAATTCCTGAGGAGCAATAAAGCGACCAGGAATCCGTTGGCTTGTCTTGATTGCCTGATCATTTCGGAAGCGACGAACCTCCGTAATAATTTCTTGCACCTGGATAATTAATTTTTCGCCGACAAGATCGACGTGATCATCTATTGGCCTTGGCCATTCAGCTATGACTACCGACTCACCTCCAGTGAGTGCAGTCCACAATTCCTCAGTAAGAAAAGGCATGATCGGGTGCATGAGACGAAGAAGTTGGTCGAGAACGTATCCCAAAACTCGCTTTGAGTCGTGTGCAGTACCTGTGGCAAATGATTCCTTGGAGAGTTCGAGGTACCAGTCGCATAGGTCATCCCAGGCAAAATGATAAATCTGATCGCATGCGCGAGCGAATTCATAAGTCTCCAGTAGTTCATCAACCTCGGTAATCGTCTCGTTGAGACGGCTCAAGATCCAACGATCGAAAACGTTGAGCGAATCGAAAGCAGGCAAGTCGCCTTCGACAGTCGCACCGTTCATCATTGCGAAGCGAGTCGCGTTCCAGAGTTTTGTGCCGAAGTTTCGCGAGCCTGCAATCCACTCCTCCGCCAAGGCTTGGTCCGCACCTGGGTTTGCGCCGCGAGCAAGGGTGAAACGGATGGCATCGGCTCCATAGGTATCCATCAGTTCGAGGGGGTCAATTGCATTTCCCTTGCTGCGGCTCATCTTCTTGCCGAATTTATCGCGAACGAGCCCGTGAAGAGCGATCACGCGAAATGGTGGGACCCCATCCATCGCAAAAAGTCCAAAAAGCATCATTCGCACTACCCAGAAGAAGAGAATGTCATAGCCAGTGATCAACACGCTTGTTGGATAGAACTTCTTCAAATCTTCAGTGGTATCGGGCCATCCGAGCGTAGAAAATGGCCAGAGAGCCGATGAGAACCACGTATCCAAAACATCCGGATCTTGAACGTACCCTTCGGGCGCATTCTCATCGGGTCCGAGTACTAATACATCTCCTTCAGGGCCGTACCAAACTGGTATGCGGTGTCCCCACCAGAGTTGGCGCGAGATGCACCAGTCGTGCATATTGTCGACCCATTCAAAATAGCGCGGCGCAAGAGATTCCGGTTCGATCTTTACTTGTCCCTTGCGAACTGCGTCTCCCGCAGTTTTCGCTAACGGAGCAACCTTTACAAACCACTGCTTGGAAAGTCGTGGCTCAACAACAGTGTCACAACGTTGGCAATGTCCAACTGCATGAATGTATGGACGCTTCTCGGCGACAATTCTTCCTTCAGCCTTGAGTGCTTCGACAATAGCCTTGCGTGCTTCGAATCGATCCAAGCCGTCAAAACGCGTTCCTGAATCAGCAACCTCTCCTTCAGCATTCAAAATAACAATGCTTTCAAGTTTATGCCGCAGTCCGATTTCAAAGTCGTTCGGGTCGTGCGCAGGAGTAACTTTCACCGCACCTGTGCCGAACTCTGGATCAACGTGTTCATCCGCAACTACTGGTATTTCGCGGCCAACAAGTGGAAGCAAGATTGTCTGGCCTATGAGATGCGCATAACGTTCATCATCGGGGTGTACGGCTATCGCAGTATCGCCAAGCATGGTCTCCGCACGAGTGGTTGCTACAACAATGGAGTTTTCACCATCGCCATAGCGGATAGAAACAAGTTCACCAGCATCGTCATTATGTTCAACTTCTATATCTGAAAGCGCAGTCATGCACCGAGGACACCAGTTGATGATGCGCTCAGCACGGTAGATGAGACCCGCATCGTAGAGTCGCTTAAAAATTGTGAGTACCGCACGCGACATTCCTTCGTCCATTGTGAACCGCTCGCGGCTCCAATCGACACTGTCACCGAAGCGGCGCATCTGTTCGAGGATTGCACCACTCGATTCTGCTTTCCAATCCCAAACGCGCTTAATAAATTCCTCGCGGCCAAGATCGTGACGCGAAAGTCCCTCGCTCGCCAACTGCTTCTCCACGACGTTCTGAGTCGCGATTCCGGCGTGATCTGTTCCAGGCAGCCAGAGAGTGGTGAAGCCCTTCATCCGTTTCATACGGATGAGGATGTCTTGCAGGGTGTGATCAAGAGCAGTGCCAATGTGCAAGACACCGGTGACATTGGGAGGCGGAATGACAATCGTGTAAGCGGGCTTTGTCGAAGATACATCCGCGGTGAAATACCCAGCATCCACCCATTTTTGGTATAGAGGGCCCTCTATCTCAGACGGGATGAAAACCGAGGGCAATTCACGCTGACTCATGAGGGAGAGTCTAGATTATGCGCTCTTCTCCTCTTGACCCTTTTGGGTCCGGTTGATCCGCTTAGGGATATCGCCAGTGTGGTTAATGAATGTTGGAGAAGTGCCCTCCTGAATACATTCCCTAGTCACAATGACTTTCGCAACATCAGTACGGCTAGGTACGTCGTACATCACCGTAAGAAGTACCGACTCCATGATTGCCCGAAGTCCGCGGGCGCCAGTGCCCCGCTTGAGGGCAAGTTCGGCAATCGCTTCGAGAGCCTCGGGGGTAAATTCGAGTGCCACATCATCTAGTTCGAAGAGACGCACATACTGTCTGACCAGCGCGTTTTTTGGCTCTGTCAAAATCTGCATGAGTGCGGATTTATCAAGTTTTTCGACGCTGGTGACGATTGGAAGTCGGCCGATGAATTCAGGGATCATTCCGAACTTAAGGAGATCCTCAGGCATAACGTCGGCAAATATGTCCTGGCGATCACGATCGGCTTCCGTCTGCAAGACGGCATTAAAGCCGACACCGGCAGCGCCTTTACGGCCTTCGATAATCTTCTCAAGTCCAGAGAAAGCTCCACCAACGATGAAGAGGACATTAGTTGTATCAATTTGAATAAATTCTTGATGTGGATGCTTTCGTCCTCCTTGAGGAGGAACGGAAGCAACAGTGCCTTCCAATATCTTAAGTAAAGCTTGCTGGACGCCCTCACCTGAAACATCACGGGTGATCGAAGGATTCTCGGCCTTGCGTGCCACCTTGTCGATTTCGTCAATATAAATGATCCCGGTTTCTGCCTTTTTCACATCATAATCAGCGGCTTGTATAAGTTTGAGGAGAATGTTCTCTACATCCTCACCTACGTAGCCAGCTTCGGTAAGGGCGGTCGCATCCGCAATCGCGAAGGGCACATTCAGCATCCGCGCGAGAGTTTGGGCAAGCAGTGTCTTTCCGCATCCGGTTGGACCAAGGAGCAAGATATTGCTCTTCGATAACTCGACTGAGTCTTCGCGCTTCGTATCGCCACTTTGAACTCGCTTGTAGTGGTTGTAAACGGCGACCGAGAGAGATTTCTTTGCGCGATCTTGACCGATTACATACTGATCAAGGAAGTCATAAATTTCTAAAGGCTTAGGGAGTTCCTGAAGTCCGAGGGTGTTGGCTTCAGATAATTCCTCGACAATGATCTCATTACAGAGGTCTATGCATTCATCGCAGATGTAGACGCCAGGTCCGGCGATAAGTTTTTTTACCTGCTTCTGGGTCTTGCCGCAGAAAGAACACTTGAGCAGATCGCTGGTCTCACCGATGCGGGTCATAACACTCCTCTACGCCCATAAAAAGGGAAGTTGGGCACGAGTCAAGGGTAGGTTCAGGAAGGCAGAGTTCGCTTGTCGATTACGCCTTTAACTGTTCGCCCTGAGAAGAATCTGACTTCTTGGGGGTATGAAGATCGATAACTCCCGGGACAAGGAGAACAAGTCCGCAGACCAGCAGATGGAAAATGATCGCGCCGATGAGAAATGGTCTCTCACCAAAGACGTGGGTGACTGGCCCCACCAGAGCCATTCCGAGTGGCATAAGACCAACCGATCCCATGTAATCCACGCTAAAAACTCGGCCCTGCAATTCCTGTGGAATCTCGCGCTGAATTGCCGAACTCCAATACGCCTCCCACGGCCCGATGGAAATGCCCGCAATAAAATAACCAACAATGATGAAAGTCTTCGACTCTGGAAATGCCAAAACCAGTGGTGCGAAAGCGAAGAATCCCCAGATGACCACGGCGACAAGTCCAGGATGTTTAGCTTTATATCGCATCGCAACGAGCGCAGAGATCGAACCACCAATACTGAACATTGCAGCGGCCATCGCAAAAACAGTGTTGGTATGAAATTCGCGTCGAGTGATTACGGGCAACAGAACATTCTCACTGGCAAGTACGACCATCAACTGCAACGTCGACATTGCGATGCACGCAGCAACCCACGGCGTATCCCAAACAGTCTTGAGTCCCTCACGCAAATCCGTTAGGAACGTCGGTTGAACATCCACTGCCGTTCGCGGATTCTCCTGAATTTTCCAGAGCAAGAAGGTGCCGATAACGAAGAATGTGGCGGTAACCGCGAATGTCATTCGACCACCGATGACCGCAACTGAGAATCCGCCGATTCCCGGTCCCACTACCTGAGCAATGCGAACGCCGAGACTGCGAAGGACATTTCCTGCCGGCAATTTCTCGGGAGGCAGGATGCTCGGAAGGATCGCTCCAGACGCAGGAAAACCAAAGGCTTCTCCGGCTCCCATCGCAAAGACAAGTGCTGCAAGTGCCCAAGGAGGAACTTGTGGTGTTGAGATAAAAACTAAACCGATCATGAGAGCGGCGCGATAGAGATCCGCACCCATCATCACAAGCTTACGTGGGAGACGATCTGCCCACACTCCACCAACCGGAGCAAGGATGACGGATGATAAAACTCGTGATGCCAAAATTAATCCGAGTGTTGTTGTGGTTCCGCCTGCATCAAGAACGGTGACGGCAAGTGCAATGGGAAATGCGGATGCACCTATCGTTACGAATAGATTTGAGATCCAGAGGTTTCTATAGCCTGCGTAGGAAAAAATGCTTCCAGGCGTGATTAAAGCCACAAAAAATTACCCCTACCTCAGAAAAATCGGAAACGCTAAGTGTGGCGGTAGTCACGTGTTAATAGCAAGGACATGACTAGACATACCGGATGTAAACGTTTCCTTATAAATAACGATTGCGTAACCCTTGTAGCGATTAAATCGTAATTAGTGAGTGGGCTTTGCCTTACGGCTCGCAAGCACTTGATCGATCAATCCATACTCGACCGCTTCACTCGCGGTCAGAATCTTGTCGCGCTCGATATCAAGGGCGATTTGTTCTGCTGAGCGAGTGGAATGGCGAACGATCAATTCTTCAAGCAGAACGCGCATACGCATGACTTCGCGCGCCTGAATCTCGATATCCGACGCCTGTCCCCCACCTTCGCTGGAAGGCTGGTGAATCAAAATTCGCGAGTGCTCAAGGGCCATTCGCTTGCCTTTGGATCCCCCTGCGAGCAGAACTGCCGCAGCAGATGCTGCTTGACCGAGACAGATGGTCATAATGTCGGGGCGTACGAACTGCATGGTGTCGTATATCGCCGTCAAAGCGGTGAACGATCCCCCGGGTGAGTTGATGTAGATCATGATGTCGCGATCAGGATCCATTGACTCAAGAGTCAGAAGCTGAGCCATGACATCGTTTGCAACTGTGTCATCAATTGCTTGGCCCAAGAAAATGATGCGCTCTTCGAAGAGCTTGGTGTATGGGTCGAGGCGCTTGTAGCCATAACTGGTGCGCTCTTCAATTGTCGGAAGAACATAGCGGTTGGTGATTTCGTTGACTCGATCAAATTGACTCATCATGCGGTGCCTCCACGACCCGAAACTTGTACAGCTGAACGAACAACGTGATCTACGAAACCGTAATCCTTCGCTTCTTCTGCGTTAAACCAACGGTCACGATCAGAATCTGCGGTGATTGTCTCTAGGGTCTGGCCGGTGTGGAAGGCGATCAACTCCGCCATCTTCTTCTTGGTGAAACCAATTTGCTCGGCTTGAATCTTGATATCGGTGGCTGTTCCGCCAATGCCACTTGAAGGCTGGTGCATCATGATGCGTGCATGCGGTGTCGCGTAGCGCTTTCCGGCGGCGCCTGCACAGAGCAAAAACTGGCCCATAGATGCAGCAAGTCCCATCCCGACGGTTGCGACGTCATTGGCGACGAATTGCATGGTGTCGTAAATGGCCATACCGGCAGTGACCGAACCACCCGGTGAGTTGATGTAGAGGTAGATGTCTTTTTCTGCATCTTCGGCAGCAAGGAGAAGGATCTGAGCGCAGATGGCGTTGGCCATGGAATCTTCTACAACTGAGCCAAGGAAAATAATGCGCTCCTTGAGCAGACGGTTATAGACCTGATCATCAAGTCCACCCGAACCTGATTGTGGCGCACGAGAAATAATCTCTGCCGCCGGCAATTGGGTGCTAATGAAATCCACGGACATCCTCCTTGTTGAATCTTCCTGTATTGACCCTAACAACCTGGATGGGTAAATGCTTCCCGATTCCACCTTTTGAGCGTGCTTGTTCGCTTATAGCGGAGTGGTGACTCCCCTGATTATTCAGATTCAGGTGCGTCAGAATCCGTGTTATCAGGTTGCGGACGCATAGCTTCTAAATCGACAGCATTTCCAGAAGCATCAATGACTGACACGCGACTCAAAACGGTGGCAAGGGCTTTCGCGCGACCGACCTCGGCGACAAGTTGGCTGATCTGACCGGCTTTGGAGAGTTCCTGGGCGAATTGCTCAGGAGCCATTCCATAGCGCTGTGAAGTGCGGATTAAATACTCAGTCAACTCGATCTCGGTGACTTCTACTGATTCTGCTTTGACGACTGCGTCAAGTAAGAAGTCTGACTTGAGAGAAGAAGTAACCTGCTCAGTCACTTCGGCACGGTGGGCTTCGTCTTCCATGCGACTTTCGCCCTGGAGGTGATCATTTACTTCATTAGTCACAAACTCTTCCGGCACTGGAATTTCAATTTCGGCGAGCAACTTCTCGACAAGGCGATCGCGTGCTTGTGCGCCTTGCTCCATCTTCTTGACTTTGACTAAGCGCTCTGCAAAATCTGCGCGTAACTCAGCCAAGGTATCGAACTCGCTTGCGAGCGCAGCAAAGGCATCATCGAGTGGTGGAAGTTCGCGTTCTTTCACTGTCTGCACAGTAACTTCGACCTCACCCTTCTCGCCTTCTTCCTGGCCGACGAGTTGTGTTTCAAAGATTTTTCCATCGCCGGCTTTCACACCAACAAGGGCTTCATCAAGGCCGTCGATCATGCGATTGGAGCCGACTTCATAGGACATTCCAGAAGCAGTGCCGCCTTCTACTTCTTCGCCGCCAATACGGGCGACGAGATCAATAGTCACGAAATCGCCAACGGCTGCAGAACGCTCCACGGTGTTGAGTGTTCCAAAACGAGTGCGAAGTGACTCAACTTGCTCATCAATATCAGCATCGGTTACTTCAACATCATCGACGTTAATTGTTATTGTTGAAAAATCCGGCAACGTAACCTCTGGACGAACGTTGACTTCAACAGTGAATGACAACTTCTCTTTGTCGACGAATTCCTTGATATCAACCTCTGGCCGACCAAGCGTCAGCACTTCGTGCTCGCGGGCGGCTTGTGAGTAGAAGTCGGGAAGAGCCATGTTGATGGCCTCGTCCAGAACGGTGCCACGACCCACGCGCTGATCAATCATCGCTGGCGGGACTTTGCCCTTGCGAAAGCCAGGAACATTGACCTGGGAGGAAATCTTCTTGTAAGCCTCGGTGACGTGACCCGATAGTTCATCAAAGGTCAGATCGATCGTGAGTCTTACACGGGTAGGAGATAGGGCCTCGACCGTGCTTTTCACGTGGAACTCCTTGCTTTCGCCAAGTATGGGTTTACGGACCGAAATTGCTGGTCGGGGCGGAGAGATTCGAACTCTCGGTCTCCTGCTCCCAAAGCAGGCGCGCTAGCCACTACGCTACGCCCCGTGACGTAAGTGGGAAGTCTAGAGGAGAAAATGACCTCCGCTTACCGTTATCGTTAGCCCCTGAACGGGAGCCAACCAGGTTTCTGAACACAATTGCGGGTGTAGCTCAATGGTAGAGCCCCAGCCTTCCAAGCTGGCCATGCCGGTTCGATCCCGGTCACCCGCTCCATTTAGGAGTCCCGCATCCTCAAATCTTTATTTGGATCATTCGGGGCACAGCACCCGTCATTCATTTTCACCTTGCCAGAGAGTCCTCCATAAGCCAGAACACCGATGAACGCGACAATTACGGCTCCGATTATGTAGCCAATCATTGAAGACTCCTTTCGGGCGGTGGGTACAATTCCATCGTACTCCGTGAATAGGTTAGGAGTCTTTTTGAATGGGATTCAAGCAGTTAACTTACTTGGCCAACCAGGATTCCGACGAAATTTCCCGCCAGCACGACAGGAAATGAAGTTGTGTTGGTCCCGCAGGTAATGGTAACCGTTAGAGAATAACTGGAGACAACAGCCGAACCATCGATCGAAATGTCAGCGAAAATAGTTACTTCTTCACGTTTTGCGGCGCTTACCCAGAGACTTCCATTTGCCACGGAGTAGGAATATGAAATTGTAGGACTGGCTCCCTGGGCTGATACGGTCAAAGCTAAGGGATAAGTTAATAAAAGTTGAGCGACATTGTATGACTGAATCCGCACTCGAAAGATGTAACTCTTGCCGGCAGCAAGTGTTCCGAATGCGTCAGATACTTGCGACGTACCAGATACGCCCTGAATATTGCCCGCAAAAGTGATTCCGCCTTGATATGCGTTAGAGGGGCCGGCAGCTCCACTTGGTCCCGTCGCGCCGGTGAGACCTATTCCGCCAGATGCCCCTGCAGAACCAGGTGCGCCATTCGCTCCCGGTGATCCCTGTGCTCCCGGTGATCCCTGTGCCCCAGCAGAACCTGCAGGTCCCGCTGCACCGCTTGATCCAGGCGCACCTGCTGGACCCATCGGTCCCGCCGCACCGGACGGACCAGCAGGACCAATCGCGCCTGTTATTCCTGCTTCACCACGCGGACCCATTGGTCCTGCAATCCCTTGAGGACCGGTCGACCCTGCGCTCGACGAATTCTTTCCGTCAACACCGTTCGTTCCATTGATTCCTTTTGCTCCCGCAACACCTTGCGGCCCACGCAAACTAATCGGCTTGGCCCAACCCGATTTATTTTTTGGACCATATAGAACAAGAGCTTTCAAATCAATATAGAAGTCTCCGTTAATGCCAATCGAACTCCGCGGAGCAGTAGTCCCACTCAAAATCGTGTTGGGGACAGCTGTCGAAACTCGTCCTGCCATAAAAAGACGGACAAGCTCGCGTCGTGGGCCAGCATATGAAGGTGGAATAGTTAATGCGTTGATAAGGATGACCAGAATGAGAGTGCACGCGAATAGATTTCTTGAGTTCCTCAATTGCCGCTCTCCGTAAATGTTCACACAGGGTCACCAATCATTTACGCAGCGTTATCAGCAAACAATCAGGAATCCCCCGATATGACTCGTTGAGAGGATAAGGATTGCCCTATTTGAGCGTAAAAATAGTGCTGGGTGCTGGCTCTCACGCTAGGAAACTCTGACGGCGTTCTAAGGGTTTCCGACCAACTTCTTCAGGGTGCGGGAGTTATCTATGAGTAGTCGATGACGAAGGGTCGTTGACGGAAATCCTCTAGGGGACGGGAAGCAGGAAAAAATGTCATCAAAAAAGAAGGTAGTCACGGTAGCGATTACAACTGCAGCACTAACGCTGGGAACTGTCGGTTTCGCTTCCGCTTCGCAAAATAGGAATTCAATCAAGGTCAAATCCGTCATCTCGAACTCCATCGGTTATCCCGGTGGGATGAACATGGGTGTTCGTGGATTCGGCTATGCAGGCGACGAGCTTGCAACAGTACTTAAGGGGCTCGTTGTCAAGGGAACTCTGACGCAGGCACAGGTTGACGCGATCAATGCAGCGATCACCGCTGCTCGTGCCGCCAATCAAAATGCTGGCGTTGCAGCGCGTGCTGAGCATCAGCAATTAATCGCGGACACGATTGGCATCACGGTTGCGACTTTGCAGACACGATTGGCTGCCGGTGATTCACTTGCAACAATCGCAGGTGCAAAGACCAGCGCTCTTGTTGCTGCTCTTGTGACAGAAATGACCAAGGAGATCGACGCCGCGGTTACAGCTGGGAAGATCACTGCCGCACAGGCAACCACCTTGAAAACCAATCTGACCGCTAACGTCACCGCGATGGTAAATCGCACCGGTGGAATGCGCGGCGGAATGGGTATGGGACATGGTTTCGGAGATAACGACAGTCCGGGCATGGGCATGGGATTCCCAGGTGGCGGAATGGGTTTTCGTAACTAGCACTTCTCAAGCTAAATAAAGCTCAGTAAGAGCCCGTCACTCATGACAGTGGCGGGTTTTTGCTTTGCCATGAAGAGTTCATGAGAGACTTCCGCCATGCGCATTCACATCGGTAGCGACCATGCAGGAC
The DNA here is from genome assembly GCA_041659345.1 of Candidatus Nanopelagicaceae bacterium. Lineage (GTDB taxonomy): Bacteria > Actinomycetota > Actinomycetes > Nanopelagicales > Nanopelagicaceae > QYPT01. The sequence continues at coordinate 24,272 of JBAZYI010000006.1, forward strand.
TTGAATTGAAAGCAATCTTGATCGATCACTTGAAAGAAAGTGGCCACGAAGTCACCGATCATGGGCCTTTTGAATATGACGCACTCGATGACTACCCCGTCTTCTGCATTCCGACTGCTCAAGCAACGGCAGCAGATCCTCAATCCCTAGGAATCGTCCTTGGGGGTTCTGGAAATGGCGAACAAATGGCCGCCAACAAGGTCAAGGGAATTCGTGCAGCACTCGTCTGGAGCAACGAAATTGCCAAACTTGCTCGCGAACACAACAACGCAAATGTCATTTCTATTGGCGGCCGTATGCACTCCCCCGAGGTCTGCAAAGAACTCATTGACACTTTCATAGCGACACCTTTTAGCGCCGATGAAAGACACATGCGTCGTATTGGTCAGATCGCCGACTATGAAAACGAAGGAATTGTCTAAATTTTTTTGTAAATCAGATCGGCAACCCGATGTTCTTTGCGGATTCCCTGTCCTTCAAATCTAGTGATCGGACGCCATGGCGGCCGGTCTACCTCTCCTCCAACAAATAAAGTTGAATTTGCAAAGCGATCCTTTATCCACTCTGCGTAGGGGTGCCAATCGGTGGCAACGTGAAATGTTCCACCTGGTTTCAATTTGGAGTGAATCAGGGTCATGAATTCCTCGTTCACGATCCGACGCTTGTGGTGGCGAGTCTTGGGCCAAGGATCTGGGAAGAAGAGATGGATGCCATCGAGGGCTTCATCATCAATCATTGATCGAAGAATCAGATGCGCGTCCTCATCCATCACTCGGACATTGATGAGTCCACCCTCTTCGATGGATGCTAACAATTTCCCGATGCCTGGTTGGTGCACGTCAACGGCAAGGAACCCGGTCTCCGGAAACCCTTTTGCCACCTCAATAGTCGCCTCGCCCATTCCAAAGCCGATCTCGACCACTACCTTTTGGGCGGTCGGGAAGAGGGATGTGAGAGTCAACCTCTCTTGGATGAAATCAACGCCGTAAACAGCCCACAAACGCTCCCGTGCCGCCTCTTGCGCGGCCGTTATACGTGTTCCGCGGAGCTTGAAACTCTTGATCGTCGGGGTGTCCACGACCCCAGCCTTTCATGATTGGATAGAACAACGTAATCAATGTCATCGCCTATAAGGAGTACAACGTGCCAGGAGTTAACCTCACCCGAGCCGAAGCAAAAGAGCGCGCGAGCGTCATCAAGGTTCATAGTTATGCCATCGACTTGGATCTGACTTCGGGGATTGAAACTTTCACATCAAAGGCCGTAATCAAGTTCTCTGGCTTAAAGCCTGGCTCGCCGACATTTGTCGATGCAGTCGGCAAGAGTGTCATATCCGCGACTCTCAATGGCCACTTACTCGATGTTTCTGATTACGACGGAGAGTCGATCCTTATTCCTGCAGTTGCTGCTGAGAACGAACTGGTTTTGAGTGTTGAGGCGATCTATTCAAAATCCGGAGAAGGTCTACATCGCTTCGTCGACCCTGCCGATGACGAGGTCTACCTCTACAGCCAGCACGAGACTGCGGATGCGCGACGAACATTTCCATGTTTTGACCAACCAGACCTCAAAGCCACATTCTCAATTACAACTCTTGTCCCTGCGCACTGGGAAGTAATTTCAAATAACCCAACGGAATCAGTGACTGAAGTAGGTAGCGAAAAGAGGCGTTGGGTTTTCACGACAACACCTGTGATTTCTACGTACCTCACCGCCGTAGTCGCAGGTTCGTACCACCGTGTTGATGATGTTTATGTAGGTGAAAAAACAGTTCCGCTTGGGCTCTTCTGTCGCAAGTCACTTGCTCCACATATGGACTCGGAAGAAATCTTCAAGATTACAAAGCAGGGCTTTGCCTTTTATGAGAAAGAGTTCGGTCTTGCATACCCATTTGATAAGTACGACCAGCTCGCGGTCGCAGAATTCAATGCTGGCGCAATGGAGAATGTTGGTTGTGTGACTTTCGCCGAAGATTACTTCGTCTTTCGTAGCAAGGTGACTGACAAGAATTACAACTGGCGCGCAAATGTCATCCTTCACGAAATGGCACACATGTGGTTTGGCGATCTGGTCACAATGACGTGGTGGGACGATCTCTGGCTTAACGAATCCTTCGCTGAGTGGGCGTCGTACTACACACTTGAGAAGGCGACACGCTTTACCAATTCCTGGACCGTCTTCAACGCCGAGAGAAAGAACTGGGCCTATCGTCAAGACCAACTTTCATCAACCCACCCAATCGTCGTTGATATGCATGACATGGAAGCCGTACGAACCAACTTTGATGGGATCACCTACGCAAAGGGCGCATCTGTCTTGCAGCAGATGGTTTCCTACGTTGGAAAGAATGAATTCGTTGAAGGACTGCGCAAGTACTTCGCAAAGCACGCGTGGGGAAATACAACTCTCAACGATCTAGTGGTCGAGTTGGAGGCAGCCAGTGGTCGCGACATGACCCCCTGGATTGCGACGTGGCTCAAGACCGCGGGAGTAAACACCTTCCGTCCTGCGCTAGAAATTTCTGGAGAGAACTACTCCTCGGTCTCTATCCTTCAGGAAACTCCACTGACGCCAGCGGGTTCCACCGAGCTCCGTCCGCACCGTATGGCTATTGGTTTGTACGATCTAAAAGATGGCGCACTTGTTCGTCGAAGGGCCGTTGAACTTGATGTATCAGGTGCCTCAACTTCGGTGCCAGAGTTTTCTGGCGAGAGTGTCGCTGACTTGGTCCTCATCAACGATCAAGACCTCTCGTACGGAAAGATTCGCTTCGACGCGCGATCTATCGAAACACTCAAGAATCACCTAGGAAATATCCAAGATCCGTTGAGTCGCGCGCTCTGCTGGTCAGCTTCATGGGACATGCTCCGCGATGGCGAACTTGCGGCAAGCGATTATGTTCCGATGGCGATCAACGCGCTACCCGGCGAGCCAGATGTAGCAGTAGTTGGAATGACCCTGACACAACTCGACACTGCGGTGGAACTCTTCGCAGCAGATTCACACCGACAAGGTCTACGTGTTCAACTTGCGAATGGCATTGAGGCTCTTCTCAATGGAGCTGAAGCCGGAAGCGATCTTCAACTTTCCTACTCCCGTGCACTTGCAAGTTCGGCAAGTACTCCAGAACAGGGCGCTCGCATTCGAAAGATGCTCGACGGTGAGGTCAAGGGCTTGGTTGTGGATGCCGATCTTCGTTGGCATTTCCTCAACGCCCTCGTAGAGCGAGGACTCGCCACTATCGAAGATGTCGAAGCAGAACTTGCTCAGGACAACACAGCAAATGGCCTTCGTTCTGCTGCGCTAGCTCGTGCCGCTTTCCCAACGGCCGAAGCTAAGGCACGTGCATTTGAATCTGCGACTAAAGAGAAGTTGAGTAATCACATTCAACTTTCGACTATTCGCGGATTCCAACGTCCTTCCCAGCGGGACCTTCTCGTGCCGTACGTCGAGCGCTATTTCGAAATCATTCTCGAGGTTTGGAATTCAGAGACCTACGAGATGGCTTCCAATATCGTGGTTGGTCTATACCCAACATATGTTGTGGCTCAATCGACTCTGGATGCAACAGAGGCATGGCTTGCGCATATTGGTAAAGAGGCCCCTGGCGGTTTGCGACGCATCGTTTCGGAAAACCGAGACGCGATGGCTCGTGCCTTGAAAGCACAGGCCAAGGATGCGCAGGTTAAGCAGTAGCCGCTTCCACCCCAAACGGTTCGAGATACGGCAGCCAGCGAGTGTCGGTGCGACCTGCACCTAAGACTCGCCATGCTGCCCCAACTGGTTCACGCGGATGAGTTTTCAAACGCCATCCTAAATCTTTGAGGTGTTTGTCGGCCTTGGCATGGTTGCAACGATGGCAGGCAGAGACGACGTTCTCCCAACTGTGTCCGCCGCCCCTACTTCGAGGGACCACGTGGTCAATCGAAGTTGCGGGTGCGGTGCAGTAAACGCATCGCCCGCCATCGCGTGCGAATATCGCGCGTCGCGACAACGGAACGCTATGTCGATACGGAACCCTTACGAATCGATTGAGTTTGATAACAGCCGGCAATGCCATTTGGCCATTTGCATAGTGAAATACTGATCCAGAATCTTCGATCATCGTGGCCCGTGAATTCAGGACAAGAATGAGTGCGCGTCGCTCTGGAACAACCCCAAGTGGCTCGTAGGTTGCGTTCAACACAAGAGTGCGCGACATATTCGCTCCGATCAGGCGCGTGGCTCGCGCCGATGCGCATATCTTGCCGTAAGAGAACTCACCTACGCAGTATTTGAAGGCGATTGAGTTAGAGTCGCCCCATGATGAGCGCCTTTTTCTCACTTTCGCCCCATGCTGTGGCTCTAACCTTCACAGATCGGACTCAGAAAATCTGGGACTGGTTTAGCGGCTCCCCCTTGCATATCCTCGAAATCATCCTCGTAGCAGTCATCGCACAACGGCTGGGCAGCCGTGCCATTACGCGAGCGATGAATCGACTGGCTTCAGTGGATCTCAGTCACGGACTCGCCGCAACCGCCAACCGCCAGAAGGAACGAGCAAGAACAACCGGAACGGTACTGACGAGCACTCTCAATGCGGTCATTTGGGTGATCGCCTTAGGAATGGTCCTGGGCGAATTCGGGCTCAACCTCGGCCCCCTCATCGCATCAGCAGGGGTAATCGGCATCGCATTCGGGCTCGGCGCTCAGACACTTGTCCGCGATGTTCTCGCCGGATTATTCATGCTCATCGAGGATCAGTACGGCGTGGGTGATCGGATAGATGTTTTGGAAATAACGGGGCGAGTAGAGAAAGTCGGTCTTCGAATTACGACTGTTCGAGATGAATCAGGCACACTCTGGTATTTGCGAAACGGCGAAATTCTAAAAGTCGGCAACCGCTCTCAGTCGGGTTGATTCACCAAAGAGTTTGCCGCCATTTCAAAATATTGATTGAGCTCGACTTTGAGATGATCTTCAATCTCCAACCCTGCAACAGCCGATTTCATGCAATCCAACCACGCGTCTCGTTCGGGCGAGGCAATGTGAAAACCTGCATGACGCATACGTAGGCGCGGGTGTCCGCGTTCATCCGAATATGTTGTTGGTCCTCCCCAGTACTGCTCCAGAAACATCTGAAGACGATGCGCTGCACCTTTTAGATCCGACTCTGGATACATTGGCCGCAATATTGGGTTGATGGCCACGCATGCATAAAACTGCGAAACAAGTTCGGCGAAAGTCTCGCTTCCTCCAACCTCCTCAAAGAAGGTACTCATTGCGATAATCGCAGCCAAACTGCCGTATCGGTCGGTAACGTATTGCCATCAAGCGGTCCGCTGGATAGAAGTAAGTCAGATCCCGACGGTAAATCAAATGGTGCACCAAAATTCACATAGCAGGCGAAATTTCCTGGACGCGAAAATGCAACAACTGAAGGACCCGCTTCTATCCACGTCATCGGGCCATCACCTAAACCCGCTTCTTGATGGCGGATTGCAAGGGCTTTGCGATACATGGTCAACGTCGATGCAGGGTCCCCATCTTGTGCCTCGACGGAGAATGCTCCCCACGATGCGCTCTGTGGAAGCCACGCATCGTCAGGCCCGATTGCGCGATTGCTTGAGAATCCGAAAGCACCGGAGGAATCCTTCTTCCATGGGAGGGGAACGCGGCAACCATCTCGACCTCGGTCGGTGTACTCACTCAACGACCATCGAGGATCGGTGAGGCGGTCCTCCGGAATTTCTCGGGCTTCAGGAAGGGCCAACTCTTCACCTTGATAAATGTATGCGCCACCGGGGAGCGCCAGCATCAGAAGTGCACCGGCACGTGCTCTTTGAGTTCCGCGAACAAGGTTGAACTCTTTTTCGTCGCCATGGCGTTCGAGGGTTGTACTTCCAGCTCCCGCGATGAGACCCAAGTCAAAACGATCGACCGAGCGAACGACGTCGTGGTTATTGAAGACCCATGACGAAGGTGCACCAACTTCGGCAAGTGCTTCGAGGGAATGGTTGATCATCTTCTTCAACTCGTCGGGTTTCCACGCAGAGCTAAGGAAATCGAAGTTAAATGAGTTCATCAATTCGTCGGGGCGTAAGTAGCGAGCAATGCGCGAAGATGGGCTAACCCAGGCTTCAGCCACCGCCATACGTTGATCGGGGTATGAATCAAGAATCTTGCGCCATCTACGGTAAATATCGTGCACGCCATCTTGATCCCAGAAGGGACGGTTCTCGGGTGCGAGCATTTCCGACGTTGGATCTGGTTCCACAATATCGGGCAGACCAGCCAATTTCACCATTCCGTGGGCTACATCAATTCGGAATCCATCTACACCACGATCAAGCCAGAATTTAAGAACGTCCTCGAAATAGGCTCTGACTTCCTCGTTCTCCCAATTGAAATCAGGTTGTTCGACTGCGAAAAGATGTAAGTACCACTGCCCTGGCCGCCCATCGGCTTCAATGACTCGCTCCCACGCGGGACCGCCAAAGACCGAGGTCCAGTTATTGGGTGGAAGTTCGCCGTGCTCGCCTCTGCCATCTTTAAACCAATACCGATTTCGCTCCTTCGATCCTGGTGCTGCTTTAAGGGCTGCTTGAAACCACTCATGAAGATCACTCGAATGATTTGGAACAATATCGACAAGGACTCTTATTCCGGATTCGTGCGCCTCTTTGATCAGTGCTTCCGCATTTGCCAGTGTGCCGTAATTAGGTTCAATATCCATGTAGTCGGCAACGTCATATCCATGATCCTTCTGCGGTGATGGATACCAAGGGGTAATCCAAATTGCGTCGATGCCCAATCCCTTGAGATACGGAAGCCGCGAACGGATTCCATCTACGTCACCTTTTCCATCACCATTGGAATCAGCGAAAGAACGGATATAAATCTGATATGTGACTGCATCCCGCCACCATGGTCGCTCCGAACGTGTCGGGAGTGAATTCTGGTCTGTCATTACTATCCTTCCGCGGAAACCTCTAAGTAATCTGACAAAAAGCTTCGCTCTTCTTCAGTGAGTGGGCGAGACTTCTTTGTCTCCATAGAAACGGCAACTTGCACTGTCTTGGCGCGGGCGTGAATCAATCCTTGATGGGAAATTACATAGTTGAGCTCGAATGAAGCCTTACCTAGTCGAGCAACCGTTATTGCCACATCAACGTCGATTCCACCTTCATAGATTGGCTCTTGAAAATCTGCTTCGGCGCGGGCGACAACCATGTCGGCAAGTATGGGTCTCTGTCCAAGACGTTTGCGCGAATACCATGTGAAATCTGCGCGTGCCTCTTGTACAAGGACGAGATAGGAAGCGTTATTCACATGCCCGAATGCATCTAGGTCAGCCCATCTGGCTTGTAACGAGGTGTGATGAATCATTAGCGTGTCAGCTTTCTGTACGTGACGCGGTGAGGTCGAGCCGCATCAACACCGAGGCGTTCAATCTTGTTTTTCTCATACGATTCGAAGTTACCTTCGAACCAGAACCACTGTGAGTCGCCTTCGTAGGCCAAGATGTGCGTCGCGACTCGGTCAAGGAACCATCGATCGTGGGAAATGACCACGGCACAACCTGGAAATTCAAGGAGAGCATTTTCAAGTGACCCCAGAGTCTCAACATCGAGGTCGTTTGTTGGCTCATCGAGAAGGAGCAAGTTGCCACCCATCTTCAGAGTCAACGCCAAGTTCAAGCGATTTCGCTCGCCGCCAGAGAGAACGCCGGCCTGTTTCTGCTGATCTGGACCTTTAAATCCAAATGCCGAAACATAAGCGCGACTAGGCATTTCGACAAGTCCCACTTTGATGTAATCCAACCCGTCGGAAACAACTTCCCATAGAGTCTTCTTTGGATCGATACCTGCACGAGACTGGTCGACATAGGAAATCTTTACGGTTTCGCCCATTTTGATAGAACCAGAATCTGGCTCTTCAACACCCAACATCATCTTAAAAAGAGTCGTCTTGCCTGCACCATTTGGACCGATAACACCGACGATGCCGTTGCGAGGAAGTGAGAAGGAGAGATCGTCGACTAAAAGTCTTTCACCAAAGCCCTTAGAGAGATGGTCAACCTCAACAACAATATTTCCCAGACGTGGCCCTGGTGGAATCTGGATCTCTTCGAAATCGAGTTTACGCATCTTGTCGGCTTCAGCAGCCATTTCTTCATAGCGAGCTAGGCGAGCCTTAGATTTGGCCTGTCGACCCTTCGAGTTCTGTCGAACCCACTCGAGTTCTTCAGTGAGGCGTTTTACGCGCTTGGCATCCTTCTGTCCTTCGATCTTCAGACGCGTGGATTTTGTTTCCAAATACGTTGAGTAGTTGCCTTCATATGGATATGCGCGACCGCGGTCTAATTCGAGAATCCACTCGGCAACGTTGTCCAAGAAGTATCGATCGTGGGTAATTGCCACAACGGTTCCTGGATACTTGCTCAAATGCTGCTCGAGCCACTGCACAGATTCTGCATCAAGATGGTTGGTGGGTTCGTCCAGAAGAAGGAGATCTGGTTGCTGAAGTAGCAACTTGCACAGTGCCACACGACGTCGCTCTCCACCTGAAAGTACTTTTACATCGGCATCCGGCGGTGGGCAACGTAGGGCATCCATTGCTTGCTCTAATTGTGAATCGAGATCCCATGCATTGCGGTGGTCAAGTTGTTCTTGAAGATTTCCCATCTCCGCAAGTAGTTTGTCGTAGTCGGCATCTGGGTTTGCCATTTCTTCACTGACCTCATTGAAACGGGCCATAAGAGCCATCGTCTCGGCAACTCCCTCTTGCACATTCTCCAAAACATTTTTCTCATCGTTGAGTGGCGGTTCCTGTAGGAGAATTCCGACCGAATATCCAGGTGAAAGGAAGGCTTCACCATTTGAGGGTTGCTGTAATCCAGCCATAATCTGCAGAACGGTTGATTTTCCCGCACCGTTGGGTCCGACAACACCAATCTTTGCCCCTGGGAGAAAAGAGAGGGTTACATCATCCAAAATCACCTTGTCGCCGTGCGCTTTTCGCGTCTTCCGCATTGTGTAAATAAACTCAGCCATGGGAATAAATCTTAGTGGTTCGAGTCGCTAGACTCCGTATCCTGAAGTAGCCCCCAGCGCCTGTAGCTCAGTCGGATAGAGCACCCGCCTTCTAAGCGGGTTGTCGCAGGTTCGATTCCTGCCAGGCGCACTACACCTTCTTTTTATATCCCTTTGGACAAACTGGCTTTACCGCGGTGACTTTCTTTACCGACGCGCCCTTCACACAGACAATGGTGACCAACTTGGGCGTAACCGTAATGATCATCACCCTGGTAGGTGCCGCGAGGAAATCCTCAGTTCCATCTTGGGACATGGAGACCAAACATCTTCCCGGGGCCACTAAAACAAGGGTGGACTCCGATATTAGACAGACCTTCTCAGTCTTGGATATGACAGTGACAGGCAAACCCGATGTTGCAGAAATTTTGAATGGAAGTATCGATTTCGTGATGACTACTGTTTTTGGGAGGTTCCAATTCCCGATTGTCTGACCTAATTTAGAAAGCTGCGTTGGAGTCGGTGTGGGAGTCGGCGTTGAAGTAACCGTGGGAGTCGGTGTGGGGTAACCGTCGCGACATTTTCGCCCATCCAAACCTGTCCGGTCGACGTGCAATTTAGGATTTTTACGCAAAGAAGCGGCGTGCCATGAAATATGCCAAAGCCTTCCGAGTCCACGTATTTTGCTGTCGCCAACCCGATTACGCGTCCGGTTCTATCAAATACAGGACCGCCGGAATTGCCGTGATTGATTGGGGCTGTCGTTGTACCCGTGAACTTTGTACTAGAAATGCTCGAAACTATCCCCGTCGTAAGCACTCCAGGAAAGCCCAATGGACTCCCGATTATCCCGGACCACCAGCCTTGTTCTGGAGTCGCACCTCGCCAGTCAAGAGGCGGGATAGACGTCATAGTGAGGATGCCTGCCACGTCATTTGGTTCATCCCAAGCATAGACGTACGCACTCACTTTCGTTTGGTTAGACAAGATGATGGAGATGTCTCTATTGGAAGTGCATTCGGAGATCACATGATGATTGGTAATGATGTAACTCTTGAATCCAGATGAAAGATTGGCTGCGCTCAAATCAACATTGACCGACCAACCACTTCCAAGACTATTACCGCAAAGTACAGTAACGACCGACTTGGTCAGTGACGATGAGAGTGCAACCAAATCATTCGGAGGATTTGCCGGTGAGGAAATTGAGGTCATTCCCATGAGATTTGCAGTTGGTAATTGACCGCTCACCACAGTTGATGTCGAATTCCCAGGAGTAACTATCGCCCCTGCACTCAATGTTGCATTCCAATAGTCATCTGGAGCAAAATCAAAATCAATGGAGTCGTTGGCATTGTGATCTGAATATCCCCAGATTCCCGCCGCCGAACCAAAAGGCAGGCATGTCTTTGGGATGCTAAATCCGATCCACGTTGCTTGTTTCTCCAAGTTGGTCCAGGTTTCCACGACACAAAGTGAACTAGCCACGGGAGAACCCGAACGGCGGTCGATAAATCTCCCCGGCTGAACAAAGTTTCCTGAATATGGAGTCGCGGGAGTTTGCAATGAGTAGTCGTCTTTCCCATCAAGATCGAGATCAAGAAAGATGGCAGCCCACGATCTATCAGCATCAGAAAAACGTGTCGCGGTTACAGGAGTACTGAAACCTATAAAGAACCAGTATTCATTGGGCGCAGTATCACTCACCGCGAGATCTACCTGCGTAATGTCGTACTCGGGCGAAAGGTCAGGCCGGTTGTAGGTATCAGATGGACTGGACTGGTATTGAGTCCACGCCGCACTAGCCGTTGACACAGATGATTGCGCAACAATGAGGGTCAAGGTGACAAGCGCAATGAGATGCTTTCTCACGACATAAATTATCGTCTGTTTTCAACCCATATACGCTCTTGCCACCCCTTAAATCCCTTTCTTCAGTTATCCGATCTTTGCAATCTGAGCCACGTCCAGATCATGAAGCGCCCCAGTAATCGTGCTGTAACCCAATGCCGGGTTGGCATTCGAACAGGCTGGACTGAGTAGGTATGTCAAAAGCGCCTTCACTTGTGAAGGATGTTTGCCTTTTGTGTCGACCAATGCGTAAGAAACGATGCCTAGAGGATAGGCGCCCGGTTCCATTGTCTCGTAATCAAAAGTGAGGAATCCATTAGGGTCGACGGCAGCCGCTCCCAAAAATGCTGATGTACCAGCCGCATCTGGTGCAACAAAGTTTCCTGCTCGATTCTCAATATTCGCTTCACTCAACCCTGCGGCCTCGGCGTAGTTCTTCTCTGCATAGGTAATCGAATATGGCGTGCCTCCCGCGAGCGTGGATACTCCTGACGATCCAGCAGCAGAAACAATCCGACCGAGATTGGCCGATGAATCAATATTGCCAGGGAAGCTAGCTTTGAAATCGTTGCTACCGGGGTTTGGCCAGATCGCGGGAGCCATTCCATAAAGGAATGCAGTGAAGTTGCCCGAGGTTCCCGATGAATCGGAACGGTAAATCACTTGAATCTTCTCTGACGGTAATTGGACTCCAGGATTGTCAGAGACAATCGCGGGGTCATTCCATTTAGAAATCGTACCTGCAAATATTCCAGCGATGGTGGAAGGTGAAAGATTTAAAGGCTTGGCTAAATCCATTTTGTACATGACGGCGATGGGAGCTGCGATAACGGGTACATGGATCACAGTCGCAAGCCGGGTATTAGCGGTGTGAGGAGTATCCGAGAAATTAAAGTCCCCAATGCCCATATCCGAGGCGCTACGTCCTGCTCCCGATCCTCCGCCAGAATAAGTGTAGGTATTGCCTGTTTCCGTTGTGTACCCAGCCTTGCAGGCGTCTAAAAGCGGGATAGCAAAGGTCGAACCGGCCCCTGTCAGATTAACAGGAGAAGCACCTTCATTTGGCGATGGGCGCATCGCGAAAAATATGGCGGCAATAACTACCAAGACAAGTGCAACTATTCCGATTCTCATACTTTTCTTCATGTCACTTACTTCCCTTGATAGGTCTTATGCCGTCGATTGATAATACCTTCTGCACACGCCTACCAGAAGAATATGGGCGGTCGATTTTGGCCGACCGCCCATATCCAGTTAACTCCTCGTGCTGTGATTATCGAAGCTTTGCGATCTGCTTAACGTCTAATGCGTATAGCGCGCCGGTGATCGTTGTGTATCCAAGTGACGGATCAGTTCCTGGACATTTTGGATCTAACAGGTAGGAAAGAAAGTCGGCAACAGCAGAGGCATTCTTGCCCTTAGTGTCGACCAAGGCGTACGAAACGATACCTAGTGGGTAAGCACCAGCTTCTTTCGTGTTGTAGTCGAAAGTCAAGAATCCAGTGGAATCAACTGTTGCTGCACCAAGGAAATCCGAGGTTCCACCCGCATCAGGTGCTTGATAATTACCCGCTGCATTCTCGATATTGGCCAAATTGAGCCCGGCAGCTTTCGCAAAGTTCTTCTCAGCATATGTGATTGAGTACGGTGTTTTTCCAGCCAATGTCGCAACACCAGGCGAACCTGCTGCAGCCACAATTCGGCCGAGATTTCCTGAGCCATTTATGTTTCCTGGGAAACTTGCCTTGAAATCACCATTGCTTGGGTTAGGCCAGAGAGATGGAACCATGCCATGTAGAAATGCCGTGAAGTTGCCAGAGGTTCCTGAAGAGTCTGAACGATAAATGACCTGGATCGTCTTTGCAGGAAGTGTGAGGTGAGTCCTGGTGGTGACAGTCTTCAGGACAATTGGAGAACCAGTCTTATCCTTTAGAACTACTCCACTTGAATTCTTCTTGTACAGAACGGTAGCAAAAGCGCGGTTGTTTTCAGCAACGATCTTTGGGTCATTCCACTTTGTAATCTTTCCGCTGAAGATACCAGCGACAGTTTCTGGTGAAAGATTTAGTGGACGCGCGGTTCTGAAGTTGTACATAACAGCAATAGGAGCGGCCAAAATTGGCACGTGGATTACGGTCGCTAGGCGGGTTGCGCCGGTGTGTGCTGTGTCAGAGAAATTGACATCGCCAATTCCTTTGTCAGATGCCGATCGACCAGCTCCTGATCCACCGCCAGAGTAGGTAATTGTGTTTCCAGTTGCTGCTGTATATCCCGCTTTGCAAGAATCAAGCAGCGGGATCGCAAAAGTAGATCCGGCGCCAGTCAGATTGACTGCAGCTAATGCAGGCTGTGCGGCGAAGAGAGCGACTGCTACAACTATTGCGGCAATCTTCAATGTCTTCGTAATTTTCATTTACATCCCCTCATAGGTTTCGACATGCTTACAGGGGGAAAGTTAAAGCAGGATGCTGAACGAACACTCTGAAATTCGAAAACGCTGACTTACGTCTAAATGAACAGTTGGGGTTAGCCAAACCGCCCTGTCACATAATTCTCAGTCCGCTGATCCTTCGGTCGCGAGAAGATTTCGCCAGTTGGTCCAACTTCGACCATCCTTCCGGGCCCACCTTCAGATAGGAAAAAGGCCGTGTAATCAGAGACGCGTGCGGCTTGTTGCATATTGTGAGTCACAATAATGATGGTCATAGAAGATGACAGATGTGAAATAGTCTCCTCAATCTTGAGGGTTGAGCCCGGGTCAAGAGAAGAGCAGGGTTCATCCATCAAGAGAACCTCCGGACGCACTGCCAACGATCGCGCAATGCAGAGTCGTTGTTGCTGCCCACCGGAGAGCGAGCCGCCGTAAGCACCCAAACGGTCCTTTACTTCAGTCCATAACCCTGCACGTTCAAGACATTCCTCCAGTAGGTCATCCTTGTTATCAACCTTGAGTTGAGCCAATTTCAAACCTGCGAGCACGTTCTCGGAAATCGTCATAGAAGGGAATGGATTTGGTTTCTGAAAAACCATCCCAATTTTCAAACGGATCTTTGTTACATCGACACCTGGCGCATAAACATCTTCCCCGTTGAGAAGTACGTGTCCAGCCATCGCCGCCCCGGGAATGAATTCATGCATCCGATTAAGTGTGCGAATAAAGGTCGACTTTCCGCACCCGGATGGGCCAATTAGTGCGGTAACAGTTCCTGACCAAAAATCCAATGAGAGATCTTCAAGCACTAGTCGATCGCCAAACCAGGCATGAATTCCACGAGCTTCAAGCCCGATCCCTTGGACCTGGGCAGGTGCAGACCTGGAATCGAAGCGATTCTTTGCGACGTCCCCTAATGACGAGACCAAAGGTTGAGTGGACATTGCATTCTCCATGTTCTTCTCAGCGTTGCTTGCGTCATTCATGACTTGGTCCGTCTCTCGCTCATAACCCGTGCCGAAACAAAGAGCACTAGAACGATTACCAAAAGAACCAGAATTCCCGCCCAGGCGCGAGTGACAGATTCTTCGGTTCCAACCGCATATGACTTCCAAATGTAGAACGGCAAGGAGCCCATCGGACCGCTGAATGGATTCCCGTTGACCGAGTCCCCACCGCCCGTAAGCAGGAGTACAGGAGCTGTCTCTCCGGCGATTCGTGCTATTCCAAGAATCATCGCTGTTACCAAACCACTTCTTGCAGCAGGAACAACAACCATTGCGACGGTCCGCCATTGCGTTCCACCGAGTGCCACCCCTGCCTCGCGTAAATCATTTGGAATGAGAAGCAGTACTTCTTCGGAAGTGCGAGCAATCGTGGGAATCATGAGGATCGAAAGTGCCAACGCTCCAGCAAATCCTGAGTAGGCCTTTGTGATTGGATAAATGAACGCCGAGAGAATAAAAAGACCGGCAACAATTGATGGAACACCACTCATCGCCTGGACCAAGAACTTGATCGGCCTTACGAAGCGTCCTTTGACCTCTGTCATGTACACGGCCGTCAAAATCCCAAGTGGAACGCTAATCAGCAGTGCCACAAGCACAAGAATTGCAGTTCCCGAAATAGCATGAAGGAGACCGCCCTGGTCAATCGGATCCGAAACGCTATTGAGTTTCATATCCGTCGTGAATAGAGAAAGGTGGATTCCCTTATAACCGCGAATCACAACAGTAGCCAAGATGCTGACAATCGGCGCAACCGCTAAGGAAATTCCAAGCGCGACAACAGCTCGGGCAACCGCATCTTTCGCTAAGGCAATTCCCCGCGTTAGATAATGAAAGATGAAATCAAAAAGCGTGAAGGCAAAGAAGAAGACCAGAAAATACGCGAGTTTGCCATTCATGGGGGTCGCGGCCACCAAGAGGTAAGAAGTAAGCATTGCTCCAAGAAATATCAGCGCAGAAACCAGTCTCTGCTTTGGAGAAGATTTCCACGGTTTCTCGGGACGGACTACCCTCTTATCTGTCATCGTCCTTTGCCTCCAGATCGGCGAACGATGAGATCAGCCAGCGAATTGACTGCCAAAGTGAGCAAGAATAAAACGAGCCCCGCGGCCATCAATGCTTTGATTTCATCCGGTCCAGCTTCACCAAACTTCAATAAAATCATGGAAGCTACATTGCCTCCTGCGCCAAGAAGTACATGCCAGTTTATTTGGTAGACGACATTGAGAACTGTATAAACAGCTACCGTTTCACCCATGGCGCGTCCGAGTCCCAACATGGCGCCACCGATGACCCCACTGCGTCCGTATGGAAGTACGACTGCGCGGATCATCGCCCAGCGAGTTGCACCCAGTGCATAAGCAGCTTGGATGCGGTCTAATGGAGTTTGATTGAAGACTTCACGCGCTATAGAAGTAATAATCGGAATAACCATGATGGCAAGGACCAAGCCAGCGATAAATGGCGAGCGTGTGTAAATTGGTGGCTCGACCTGAAAAAACGGAATGAAGCCAAGATAACGGTTGATTAATTTCGCCCAATACTCTGCACTCGGCATGAGGACGAAGAAACCCCACAGTCCGAAAAGAATTGAAGGGAACGCTGCCATCAGATCTACAACAGCAACCATTATTTTCTTCACCGACGGTGGCGCAAAAAAATTTAGAAAAAGTGCCGCAAGAACCGAAATTGGCAGGGCGATCACAATTGCAATCAATGCGCACAAAATAGTTCCAACGAGCATTGCCGCGATTCCGAACTCAGTTTGTTTCGGATCGATATTTCCCGCTGCATCCAGGATAACTTGCCAATTGCTACCCGTAATGAAATGTAATCCCTGCGAGCGCAGGACCGAGAAACCTTGATAGGTGAGGAAGAAGAAAATCAGCCCCAAAATCAGAAGCGAAGAAAGCGCACCGCTGGTGACTATCCAGGCAAATACCCGATCCGATAATCTGGGTTTGGTCGTGATCTCCCTTTTGGCCGGCAATTGAGATGAAGCGGGCAAAATCACGGATTGGGACACAAGGCGATCTTGCTAGTCCCCAGGTGCAATTACCTTGAGGGTTGGTTAATGGAAGGTGAACGGGAAGTGAAATCCCTACTGTGTTAAGTGACCCCGTTCATCATCTAAAGTGAGGCCTATGGCAAGCGAGAACCCACCTCTGATCTGGATTGACTGCGAGATGACCGGCCTCTCCCTGGAGGTTGATGTTCTTGTTGAGATCGCCGTTCTCGTGACCGACGCCGACCTCAACATCCTTGGAGATGGCGTGGACGTGGTTATCAAGGCGGATGCCGCACAACTGGCCGGGATGAACGACTTCGTGACCCAGATGCACACGACCTCGGGTTTAATTGATGAGATTACCGATGGGATCGAAGTTGCTACCGCCGAGGAATTGATTCTTATCTATTTGCAAGAGAGCGGTGCCCAGCCAGGCAAGTCACCACTTGCGGGTAACTCTGTCAGCGTCGATCGAAGTTTCATCGCCCGCGACATGCCCCGCCTCAATGAATTCCTTCACTACCGAACCGTAGACGTCTCCTCCATCAAAGAACTTGCTCGCCGCTGGTACCCGCGCGTCTATTTCAATTCCCCGTCAAAGAGCGGAAACCACCGTGCCTTGGGAGATATTAAAGATTCAATAAACGAGTTGAAGTACTACCGCGAGACCATATTCGTTGCCTCCCCCGGACCTGAAACCAAGACCCTGCGGGAAGTGGCTCAAAAATACGGCCCCATTCAGTCGGAACAGGTATCGACTGACTAGAACGAATCGGCAGGGTCTTATTGCCAGGTAGTATTGGGACCTCTTGGTGGGCGTAGCTCAGCTGGTAGAGCACTCGGTTGTGGTCCGAGATGTCGCGGGTTCGAGCCCCGTCGTTCACCCCAAGTTTTTAGTGAGGAGTCCGCATGCCAGGAATGACCTTTGATGTCATCGTAGAAATCCCGGCCGGCAGCCGTAACAAATACGAGGTCGATCACGAGACAGGCAAGATTCGCCTTGATCGCATGCTCTTTACATCCACTCGATACCCATGGGATTACGGCTTCGTCGACGACACTCTCGGCCTCGACGGTGACCCGATTGATGCCCTTGTGATGCTGGATGAACCAACATTTCCTGGATGTGTCGTCCGCTGCCGAGTAATCGGAATGTTCCGCATGCGCGATGAGGCTGGCGGAGATGACAAGTTGCTCTGTGTTCCTGCAGGCGATGTTCGTAAGGATCACCTAAAAGAAATCACCGATGTTCCTGAATTTGATCGGCTAGAGATCAAACATTTTTTTGAAGTCTATAAAGACCTCGAACCCGGCAAGAGCGTCGAAGGTGCGATGTGGGTTGGACGCGATGAAGCGGAGAAAGAAATCCACGATTCATATGATCGATATCGCGCCAACGCTCACTAACTTACTTATTCAATGTGGCAATAATTGATTTGGGCAGGGCGCCAGTATCCTCAAGATCGCATCCTTCTCTGGCCTAGTCAGCCACAATCCATATTTCGCTTTCACGGCAACTTGTCGAGCAACGAAAGCGCAACGATAACTCTTCAATGGTGGGAGCCAGGTAGCAGCGTCCCCATCGCTTTTCTGACCATTTAATGAGCCCTTTACCGCCAACAAATTGAGCGGGTCATTGGCCAACTCAGTCCGAGTTTGGATCGTCATCTTAAATGCACCGGTCTGCCACGCATTCGATAGTGAAACGACGTGATCAATTTGGACTTCAGAACTGGTTCGATTTCCTTTCAAGAAATTGATCTCCGTCCCGGAATATGGATCCCTCAAAATTCCACTGGCCACTACGCAGGAACGAGTGTTGGGCTTGTAGGTGATTGAGGTGAGATCCCGATTCAAGATGTCATTTCTAGTGTCACATCCATTGTGGTTGACGTCCGACCACGCCTGGCCGAATTGGGCTCGGGAATAGCCCGTCTTTGGCGCTCTCCCCTTCACCAGAATCTTCTCAAGGACGTTGATTACCGTCACCTGGTCGGTGGAGGCGATTGCAGATGGAACAAGCATAATTTGCAGCGCAAACAGGGAGAAAATCGGCAGAAGTGCAGAGCCAAGCCATCCAAACCGATGACGGGACATGTGCCTATCGTGCCCTTGGAACTTGGCACAACTATCCCCGCCACGCTGATAAGGTTTCACTCTTGCATTGAAGCGTCTAACGGTTCAATGGGTTGTTAGCTCAGTTGGTAGAGCAGGTGACTCTTAATCACCGGGTCGGGGGTTCGAGTCCCTCACAACCCAC